>JASHRP010000339.1 GCA_030037375.1 Bryobacteraceae bacterium
AAAACGGCGACCGGTTTGCGCATGCGCGGGTGCGTGGCCACATGCTGCGCGATGTTCAGCGCCAGCGCGGTCTTGCCCATGGAGGGCCGCGCCGCGACGATCATCAGTTCGCCGCCGTTCAAGCCGCCGGTCATTTCGTCGAACTTGGCGAATCCCGTGCTCAAGCCGCGCACGCGGGAGCTGGGGTCCAGAAACGCGCCGATGCCGCCAGGATACGCTTCGACAATCTCCTTCGGCGAAGAAAACTGCTCGCGCGATCGCGCCTCGCCCAGCTTCAACAGCGTCTCCTCGGCGGAGGAGAGGATCGAATCCGGATCGTCTTCGCCGAGAAGGCACCGATTGATGACGCTCTGCGCGTTGAAGATCAGCTTGCGCAGAACGCTCTTATCCTTGACGATCCGGATGTAGCCTTCCAGATTCGCGATTTCCGGCAGCCCTTCGTCGAGCGAGATCAGATACGAGAGACCATCGACCGATTCGAGCTGCCCTTGCCGCATCAGCTCATCCGCCAGCGTCACGCGGTCGATGCGCTCATTGCGGTCGTAGAGATCCTTCATGCGCGCGAAAATGCGGCGGTGTTTCTCGAGGCTGAAATCGTCCGGCTGCAGCACGCCGGCAACCTGAAGATACACTGAGTCATCCAGCAGAATGGAGCCGAGCACAAAGCGTTCCGCGTCCGGATTTGCCGGGAGTCCTTTTTCGAGTGCGAGATCAGGGGTCGCCATCATTCCGCCAATCCCGGGGGAGGAAGTGCTTCTGGTAACTCTACCTCTATTATTTCGGCGCTCCAACCTTGGGAGCTCCCGGCGCGACCGTAGCTGGAGGGGATGGCAGGGGCTGGATGGTCGCCGTCAAAATGCGATCCAGCTTGGGGTACGTCTTATCGACGAATGCCTTGCCGCCGTTTTCGAACGCGAACTGCTGCGGCGAGGTATCGCCGTAGCCGTTGTAGAGCGTATCCACGTGCTCCATTCCTTCCACCACTTCACCGATCGGAACGAAGCCTTGGTTATCGAGGTACGAATTGTCGCCGATGTTGATGAACAGCGTGTTGCTGCGGCTGCCTGGCGCGCCGGTTGTCGCGAACGTCAGCTTCCCGCGCTTATTCGATTCCATATTACGCGGATCGTCGGGAATGTTGGCTCTTGACCATGCGCGATTTACTTCCGGCTTGGCGCTGATTCCGAACTGCGCCATGAAGTTCGGCATCACGCGATAAAAAGGGCAATCCGTGAAGAAGCCGGCGCGCACCAGATTGTAGAAGCGGTCCACTCCGCGCGGAGCCCAAGAGCGGGTCAACTCCAGCACGATGTCACCCTTGGTGGTCGCCAGCTTGATGCGAAAAATCGAGGGCGCGGTGCGATTGAGGCTGGCCGGATTCATGAGATCCGGGGCCGGAGCTGCCGCCTTGGGCGCGGTGCTTACTTTGGGGGACGGCGCCTTTGTCGCGGTCTGCGCTAGAACAGCGCCGGTGAAGATGATAGCCAACAGAGCTTGTTTCATGCCGAAAAAAATATTTTAGCGCGAAAGGAGCAGGAGCGCGAAATGTGCGGCGAGGAACCGACGGCCATCGTCGGAGGTGTGACGGCGCTGGCTCAGATCGATCAACCAAGTCTATAAGTTAGAACGGCCACTGGCGTGCCACGTCCACAAGGCGCCCGCGAAAATGGCAACGCCCAGCTTCACTCCGCGATTCTTCAACGAGTTCTTTCAGAGCATTCATTCGACGGAGTCGAACAATTGGGACGAACGGCGGTTCGGCCCGGAGAATCGCGCCTTCAGCGTGGATTCGGCGGCGTTCCAGATGCGCTTCGCGCTCGCGAATATCGACCATTATGCCTGGCTTTACGAGCAACTTGCCGACGCGGAATCGCGCGATTACCTTGTTCGATTTGTGCTTTACAAGGTGCTGGGGCACACCCATGTGCGCTTTCCGCACGTGACGCCGGAGTTCTGGAGGCTCTACCGGAGCGTCGATTCCTACCTGGTGAGCCGCGCCTCGGAACCGTTTCCGTCGCCGCTGTTGCCCGTGCCGCTGTACGTGAACCAGTATCGCGTGCCGTTTCACGGCGCAACGCTCAACTTGAACACCTGCGATATTTCGCTTCTCGAAACGATTCTGTTGGACCAATACGCGTATCGCAAGGGCGAAGCCGATATTTCCATTCAGGCGGGGGACGTCGTGATCGACGCGGGCGCGTGCTGGGGCGATGCAACCTTGGCTTTCTCAGCGAGAGCCGGAAAAAACGGCCGTGTCTTCGGATTCGAAATGATTCCCGAGAACCTGGCGATCTTGCGAGGCAATCTGGCCGAGAACCCCGAATTGGCGAAGAACGTCGGGATTATCGAATCGCCGCTCGGCTCGCGCTCAGGCGAGGAATGCTGGGCCAGTTCGAGAGGGCCGGGGTCGAAATTAGGGCAAGCGGCGGGGGAAGGCCAGAGATTCCTGACAACGTCCATCGACGATTTCGTTAGAGCCAAGAAGATCGAGACCGTGAACTTCATCAAGTTCGATATCGAGGGCGCGGAAAAAGACGCGCTATTCGGCGCGAAGGACACCGTCCACCGATTCAAGCCGGCGCTCGCCGTCTCCGTCTATCACAAGAATGAGGACATCATTGAGCTTCCGCGAATCGTGAAGGCGCTGTGTCCCGAATACAAACTCTATTTACACGGAGTTTGTTTAAACCACGGCGAGACGATCCTGTTCGCCAAAGCCTAATCTAAAACCGCCGAGTTGATTTCGACCACATGCCGGTCCGGGTCGCAGACATAAATCTGCGGGAAGCCTGCGGTAGGATGAGTTTGCGCGACCATGAACAGCGGATCGCTGGGATCGGCATCCTCGCGATAGCCTTTCGAATGCAGAAATTCTAGAGCCCCGCGGTAACTCGGCACGCGAAGGGCGAAATGAACGTCGCGGGTGTCTAGCGGTTTTTCGCGGAAGGTTGCGCGGTCATGCACGATCAGATGCACATGCTGGGAATCGCCAAGCCGGAACCACGCGCCTGGGAAGTTGAACGGCGGACGAGGGATCTCCTCAAGCAACAAAACCTGGCTGTAGAACTTTCGGGACAGTTCGAGGTCGGTCACGGTCAGGGCGACGTGGTGAATGAGGGCGATTTCCATACCGCAATCGCCACTCTACCACCGCACGCTTCCGCGATGTAAAATCTGTTCATCGTAAGCGACGGGTTCCATTCGTTGTTTTGGAGGCTTTCATGAGCAGATTGTCACGCGTCACGCAGTGCTTCGCGGTGTTCTCGATGATCTCTGGAACGGCCGCGTGGGCCGCCTCGTGCGGCGACATCGCGAAACTTTCCTTGCCCAACACCACCATCACGTCCGCTCAAAGGGTCGACGCCGGAGCATTCAAAGCGCCGGGCAATCAAAAGGGCAAGGGGCCAAATCCCTACGCGTCTCTGCCGGCATTTTGCCGTGTCGAAGCGACGCTCAAACCGTCCAGCGATTCAGACATCAAGATCGAGGTGTGGCTTCCTTCGGCGAATTGGAACAAGAAGCTGCAATCGGTGGGCAACGGAGGCTGGGCGGGGACGATCAGTTACTCCGCGATGGCGGATGCTCTGCGGGCAGGATACGCAACCGCGTCCACGGACACGGGCCATGTTGGCGGAAGCGGCAGCTTCGCGCTGGGGCATCAGGAGAAGCTGAT
>JASHRP010000340.1 GCA_030037375.1 Bryobacteraceae bacterium
GGATGACGACGGCAAAAAGGCGTCCGTGCTAGTTTGAGGGTGGTCTGCGGCTAGCCGCAGGCCGTAGACGAAACGCTTCCGCCTACTCGAACCGGGATTTGCAACCCATCCGGAGGACGGTTTGAGGAGTGCGGGAGCGCGGCTGTTCGGCCAGCCGAACTCCGCTTCGAGAATCCGGTCATCCAACAGGTGGCGGAAGAGGTTACGGTAATGACACCGATCGAATTCTACGCGCAAACGGCCAGGACTACGGGTTGGCTTTCTAGCTCCTCTACAAGACCAGCTTCGGTGACCGTGGTGAGGGGCCCGGTCTACAATTGGAACTACGATCCCGGAAGCCACCAAATCCGCTTGATCTTTGTGGCAAAGTTCTCCAACCTCTTCCTCAGCCTAATGCTCGACAGGGGGACGCTGAGTAGGCTGGCCTTGATATTCTCGTCTGAAAACAGCCACGGCAAGGCCGTGTATCAAGGAGGGCTATTACTTCGAGGACCGGTTCGCATCACAAAGTGCGATGGCTACGTAGATTCGCAGTACTCGCATGAGAGTCTCCAGAAGGTGACGGCGGAATCCCAGTTTGCAACTGACATATCGCCAGCCGAAGCCCTGGCGTTGGTGGGCGGCGGAGCGCCATCAACCCATACCGACGCCGTTCGGGCCACAATAGGGCTCAGGGCGGATCTCCTGGCCACGCGACTCATCACCCTCCACTAGCGCGATTCGTTCACTCGCCCGCGGGTCTAATTGGCACGCTGCTGCGCTCCATCACAAGGGATACTATCCCTCCGGCTCAACCAGCATTCCCGAGGTTTCTTCGACCACCGCCTCAGGTCGCATCGCAGGCTCGGTTTCAAACGTGACGCCCTCCCATCGCGCCACCACGGCGGTCGCCAGACAGTTGCCGAGCAGGTTTACCGAAGTCCGGCACATGTCCATCAACTGATCCACGCCTAGAATCACTGCGATTCCTTCAATCGGGAGATTGAAGGTCGCGAGGGTGCCGGCCAAAATGACCAACGATGCTCGCGGCACGCCGGCCACGCCCTTGCTGGTCAGCATCAGCGTCAGCATCATCACCAGTTGCGTCCCGAACGCGACGTGAACTCCCGCGGCCTGCGCGACGAACATCGCGGCTAGCGCCAAGTACAATGTGGAGCCGTCGAGATTGAAGCTATAGCCGAGCGGCAACACGAAAGAGACAATATGTTTCGGGACGCCGAACGCCTCCATGTTCTCCAGCGCGCGGGGCAAAGCGGCTTCGCTCGAAGCCGTGGAATAGGCGATCAAGAAAGGTTCCTTTACATGCGCGATAAACCGCCGGGCGGGAATGCGCATGATCGCCGTCACGATTCCCAATACTACGAACACAAAGAACGCCTGCGCGCCGTAGAGCGTGCCCACCAGTTTGGCCAAATTCGCCAGGACCTTGATGCCCTTATCGCCAACAGTCGAGGCCATCGCGCCGAAGACTCCCAAAGGCGCGAACATCATGACGTAGTTGGTGTATTGAAACATCACTTCCGATAGCGACTCGCAGAACGCCACCACCGTCCTGGCCTTCGCGCCCACGGACGCGCAGGCGGTCCCGAAGATGAACGCGAACACGACGATCTGCAAGACCTCGCCCTTGGCCATCGAATCGATGATGCTGGTGGGAAACGTATGTTCGGCGATCTGTTCGATGCTCGCGCTGGTTTGCTGCACGCCGCCTTGCTGCAGGGAAGACGCGCCGCGTTGAAGCTGCACGCCCTCGCCGGGCCGAACCAGATTCACCGCGCCCAATCCGACGAATAGCGCAACCGTGGTGACGATTTCGAAATACAGAATCGCCTTGCCGCCGATGCGGCCCATGGTTTTGACGTTGCCGGTTCCCGCGATGCCGGCCACCAGCGTTCCAAACAGCAGCGGCGCGATGATGGATTTAATCAATCGCAGAAAAATCGTGCCGAGCAGGCCCAGTTTAACGGCCGGCCCGGGAAATACCGCGCCGAACGCAATGCCCGCCACCAGGCCGGCCAGAATCCAGGTTGTAAGAGAAGGACCTTTTGCCTTCGTAGTCGTCATCTGCCACCCCACGATAGTTTTTCCCGGAGCACTTCGAAGAACAACAGGTCTGGGGGGCGGACAAGGCTGATCGAGTGTTCCGAGCGACGGCAGACGACTAGGTCGCCCTTCTTCAAAAGTTCGCCTACTTGACCATCGATCGTCAAGTAGGTGGTGGAATCTTCGCCAAGCACGGTGGTTTCGATGACGCTGGTGTCCGGCACGATCACCGGACGATTGGTCAGCATGTGCGGGCAGATGGGCGTGATGGAAAGCGCGGCGACCGAAGGATAAACGATGGGACCGCCCGCGGAAAGCGAATACGCGGTTGAGCCGGTGGGCGTGGCGACAATCAATCCATCGGCTTTGTAAACGCACACGAAGCTGCCGTCCACGCGCACCTTCAAATCGATCATGCGCGCGATCTCCGCCTTGGCCAGAACCATATCGTTCAAGCCGTCATACGACGCGATGACGCGACCGTCGCGATGCAGTTCGGTCAGCAGCATTTGCCTGCGGTCTACCGGAAGCTCGGCGCTCAGGGCGCGTTCGAGCTGGCGATACATTTCTTCCAATTTGATTGCGGCGAGAAATCCGAGGTTGCCGAGGTTCACCGCGAAGATCGGGATATCGCGGCCGTCAACGGCGCGAGCCGCCGAAAGCAGCGTGCCATCTCCGCCGAGCACGATCAGCATTTCGGCGCCGTCCGGTACCTGATTGCGGACGATCCCGTTCGAGGATCCGGCGTATCCTGCGGTCTCTTCATCCAGGCGCGTTTGAACTCCGCGTTCGCGCAGCCAATCGATCAACTCGGGCACGATGCGCGAGGCTTGCTCGCTGTGCGGCTTCGATAGAATGCCCGCGCTTTTGATGCCGGGCGAACTAGCCGCGGGCTTGTTACCGGCAAGCATACAGAAGAAACTCGCGGTTTCCCTCCGCGCCCAGGATCGGGCTGTCTATCAACGAGGCCGTGAAGCCGAGCGCTTCCACCGCGGCGCGCACCTTGTCGCACGCGGCGCGATGCAGCTCCGGATCGCGCACGATTCCGCGTTTGCCCACCTGCTCCCGCCCGACCTCGAATTGCGGCTTCACGAGAATCACCATTTCACCACTTTCGGCGAGCAAAGGCGCGATCGCGGGGATCAGCAGGGTGGCCGAGATGAAGCTGGCGTCGCATACCGCTAAATCGAATTTCTCCGGAAAATCTTCGGCCCGAAGATAGCGCGCATTCACGCCCTCACGAACGACGACGCGCGAGTCGTTGCGCAGTTTCCAATCGAGCTGGCCGTGGCCGACGTCAATTGCATAAACGCGAGCTGCGCCGCGCTGCAACAAACAATCCGTGAATCCGCCGGTGGAGGAGCCGACATCCAGGCAAACGCGGTTGCGCGGATCGATTTGGAAGCGATCGAGCGCGGCGGCAAGCTTGAATCCGCCGCGGCTCACGTAGGGCATTGGCTCGGCAACTTCTACGCGGCAGTCCTCGGGGAATGAGTGCCCGGGCTTGTCAGACTTTTGCCCGTCCACGGTTACGCTGCCCGCAAGGATTAACGCGCGCGCCTTTTCGCGAGAATCGGCGAGCCCGCGCTCGACCAGGATTTGGTCCAACCTCATTTTCATGAGGACCCTCATGCGTTGCGCCGAACAACCAGGTCCGCGAGCTGCTTGAGGCGCTCCGCCCGATCATCGAAGCTAACCAGAGCCAAGTGCGCGGCGAGCCGCTCATTTTCCGCCATCTCGCGCGAACGATCGAGGCCGTAGACGGCG
>JASHRP010000341.1 GCA_030037375.1 Bryobacteraceae bacterium
TATACGCGGATCATCAATACGCCTGCGCTGCTTTTGTTCGACACCACGGCCATGCGATATTACCTCGACGGCAACACGCTGTGGATGACCTCTGCGAGTCTCGACGGTCCTTGGACGCAGGCCTCGCCCGCGCCCGCGGATTTGGCCACAATCAAGGCGCAAGCGCTGCAGGGCGAGCAGCCAGATCCGCACGATCACACCAAAGATGCCGTTGCACCGCCCGCCGGTCCTCCCTCGGCCGTGTTCATCAGCACCACTCCGGCCGAGCTGATTCAGACCACCGGGCCGCTCCAGTTCACGCCGATTCCCAAGACCGAGCTTGCCTACGTGAGCAATACATCGAGCGAAGTGTTCCGCGACGTCAAGACGCAGGATTATTATGTACTGCTGGCTGGCAGGTGGTATCAATCGAAATCGACGGACGGTCCGTGGACGTGGATCTCCGGCTCGATGCTGCCCAAGGATTTCAAGAACATTCCGCCCGATAATCCCAAGGCTTCCGTGCTGGTTTCCATCCCCGGAACAGAGCAGGCGAAGGAAGCGGTCATCGCCAATCAAATCCCTCAGACCGCGGCCGTCAAGCGCAGCGAGGCCAAACTGACTGTGACCTATGACGGCGCTCCGCTGTTCCGTCCGATTGAAGGGACTTCGATGGATTATGCCGTCAACACGTCGTTCGAGGTAATTCACGCGTCAGGCCGCTACTACGCAGTGCGGAACGGAGTGTGGTTCGTCTCGGATAACGCTACCGGGCCGTGGGTAGTCGCGGACAGCATTCCTCCGGAGATCTACACAATTCCACCGAGCAGTCCGCTGTATCACGACCGGTTCGTGTATGTCTATGGCGCTACGCCTGACGTAGTTTTTTGCGGCTACACGCCGGGTTATCTGGGAGCTTTCGTGTGGGATGACACGGTGGTGTTCGGCACCGGCTGGTGGTATCCGGGATGGGCCGGAGCTTATTGGTATGGATGGCCCTGGACGTGGGGGTTCGGATTCCAATTCGGATATTTCGGTGGAGGCTGGATCTGGCGTCCGGTGGGCTACTGGTGGTATCACAATCCGGGTTACATGGATCGGGTTTACTCCGATCATTGGAATCCGCACTGGGCTCCGGGCGACGCCGAAAAGATTCGGAACAACGTCAACGTGTACAACCGGTGGGGCGGCGGCGCGGTGGTTCCTCGCTTTACGGCGCGGCCAGCGGTTGCGTCGGCGGCGCGGCCTGGCGCCGCTCAGCGGGATCTCTACGCCGGCAAGGACGGAAAGGTGTATGAGCGCCAGAACAACACCTGGACCGAAAAGAGCAATAGCGGCCAAGCCCGGAAAGTTCAGCCGACGCAGGACCTTCAACGGCAACAGCAATCGCGATCCTTCGGCTTCTCGAGAATGAGCGAGTTCGGAGGAGGCGGCTTTTCAGGCGGCTTCCCGAGGTCGATGCCCGGCGGCTTCGGCGGAGGCGGGGGCGGACGTAGGCGCTAGACGCGCCCGAACAGTCAGTTCTATTGACTTGAAATTCAGTCAATCGTATGATTAAAACATACGTATGACTGAGAAGCCAGATACCAAGTGGCGAATCCTCGATGCCGCTGAGAAACTGTTTGGATTAAAGGGCTTCGAGGCGACATCGCTGCGCGACATCACAGCCGAGGCGCAGGTGAACCTGGCCGCCGTCAACTACCATTTTCAGTCAAAGGACAGCCTGATCGACGCAGTCATCGCCCGGATCATCCAGCCTGTCAATAAACGGCGGCTTGAAAAACTGGATGCCGCAGGTCCAAACCCCGCTCTGGAAGAGATCCTAGCGGCGTTTCTGGGTCCGGTGCTTGAGCTTGACCTGGCCAATGTGGCGCCGCTGATGGGAAGACTTATGTCCGAACCCAACCTGTTCATCGAGCGTTTTTTCAAAACTCACCTCGCGCCGGTTTCGCAGCGCTTCCAGGAGGAGATTCACAAAGCCCTGCCCGATCTGCCGCGCGCGGAGATCGCATGGCGCATGCACTTCGTCGCCGGCATCATGGCGCATCACGCGAGATGGTCCCAGGTGTTGCCGGTCACCAGCGGCGGCCTTTGCGACAACTCCGACCCTCAAGCAGTAATCGAGCGGATCGTCGCGTTTTCAGCCGCCGGCTTCCGCGCTCCCGTGCGAGAACCGGCCGTGATGACGGGGAAAGGATAAAGAGTTGATGCGTCCGCTCCATTTGGTCGTCATGGCAGCTTCGCTCGCCGCAGCCCAAGAGGCCACGCCGCAAGCCACGCTGAAGCTGAGCCTCAAGCGAGCCGTGGAAATCGCTCTGACTCCGGAGGGCAGCCCGCGCGTGGCTCTGGCCATGGAATCCGTGAAGCAGTCGCAGGAGCAAGCGCGAGAAGCGAAGTCGGCCTTTCTGCCCACCATCGATGGCGCGGTGCAGGAACAGAGCGAGACCGTCAACCTGAAAAGCTACGGGATCACTTTCCCCAGCGTCCCCGGGTTCACGTTCTCGACCTTCGTCGGCCCGTTCGGCCTGTTCGACGCGCGAGCCTCCGCGCAACAATCGATTTTCAGCTTCTCTGATATTCGCAAGTACAAGGCCGCGAAAATGGCCGCGAGCGCTTCAAACGCGGATCTCAACACGACTCGCGACCAGGTGAGCGATCAAGTGGCCCGGGCGTATCTCGCTAGCCTGCGGGCGGACGCGGCGCTCGAAAGCGCCCGCGCGGACGTGGATCTTTCGACCGCGCTGCTGAGGCTCGCGCAGCAGCAGAAGGATGCAGGAACGGGGACGGGAATCGAAGTAACGCGCGCGCAGGTCCAGCTCGCGAACGATCAGCAGAAACTGCTGGTCGCGGATAACGACCGGCGGCGCGCGGTGCTTCAGCTTCTGCGAGCGATGGGATTGAATCTGGACGCGAACGTGGAGCTGAGCGACAAATTAGCGTACGCGGAAGTGAACGTGGCCACGCTGGAAGCGTCTTTGACCGAAGCTCGCAGCCAGCGTACCGAACTGAAGGCGCAACAACAGCATGAGGAAGTCGCGCGGCTGAATTACGGCTCGGTGACCGCGGAGCGCCTGCCATCCGCGGCTGCGTTCGGCAATTACGGGGCGATCGGAACCGCGATCGATTCGTCGAGGGCAACTCGCGACGTCGGCGTCGAGCTCAAGGTCCCCATCTTCGATGGCCTCCGCCGTGAAGCGCGCATCGCGGAAAGCTTGTCGCAGTACCGCCAGGAAAAGACCCGTACGCGCGACTTGGAGCAGCAGATTGAGCTGGACGTGCGGCTGGCCCTCGATAGTTTCCGGTCGGCAAAAGCGCAGGTGCAGACGGCGGAAGATGGACTCACGCTCGCGCAAAACGAGGTCGCGCAAGCGGAGCGGCGGTATCAGGCCGGTGTCACGAATTCCATCGAGGTCACGGACGCGCAGACGCGCCTTGATCGGGCGCGCGACAACCGGATCGCGGCGCTGTACAACTACAACCTGGCTCGCATCGACTTGGCGACCGCCACGGGAACCATCACGGAGTACGTGAACCAATGAAAAGACTGATTATCATTTTGCTGATCGCGGCCGTGGGAACCGTGGGGTACTTGTGGTACACGGGCGCGTTCACGCCCAAGGGCAACACCATCGCGGTCTCCGGAAACCTGGAGCTGACGGAAGTCGATATGTCGTTCAAGATTGCGGGCCGCCTGGTTGAGCGGCGCGTGGACGAGGGGGATTGGGTCAAGCAAGGCGACCTGATCGCGCGCCTGGATCCGGTGGAGTTGCAGCGGACGAATCTGCGCGACAAGGCCCAGGTGATCGGCGCAAAGTCGAACTACGACCAATTGATGACGTCGATCGAGTTTCAGAAATCGACTCTTGAGAGCGATATTGCAGCCCGGCAGGCCGAGCTGAACCAGGCGCAGGCCAAGCTGGATGAGTTGCTCAACGGTAGCCGAGCGCAGGATATCCAACAGGCCGCGGCGGCGGTGACTGATGCCACCGCGCAGCTCGAATTCGCGCGCTCCGATTGGGATCGCATGCAGACGCTTTTCAAAAATGACGACATCTCCAAGCAGCAATACGATCAGGCGCGCACCAAGTTCGACAGCGCAACCGCCATGCTGCGCCAGGCGCAAGAAAAATATTCGTTGGTGAAAGAAGGCCCGCGCAAAGAGGACATTGCGGCGGCGAGAGCCGACGTGGCGCGCGCGCAAGCCGCGGTCAAGACCGCGGAGGCGAATCGATTGGAGGTGAAGCGGCGTGAGCAGGAGCTGGGCCAGAGAGAATCCGAAATTCAACGGACCGAAGCCCAAGCGGGTATCTCGCAACAACAGCTTTCTGATACGGAAATCTACACTCCGATCAGCGGCGTGGTTTTGGTGAAAGCGGCCGAGCCGGGCGAGGTTCTGGCCGCTGGCACGACCGTGGTGACCGTCGGCGATCTGGAACACCCCTGGCTGCGCGCGTACATCAATGAGACGGACCTGGGCCGCATCAAGCTGGGGCAAAAGGTGAAGCTGACCACGGATTCGTACCCGGGCAAACCCTATTGGGGGGTGATTTCGTTCATTTCCTCGCAAGCGGAGTTCACGCCCAAGCAGATTCAAACCAAGGAAGAACGCGTAAAGCTGGTCTACCGCATCAAGATCGACGTCGACAACAAGAGCCATGAACTGAAAGACAACATGCCGGTGGACGCTGAAATTCAGTTATGAGCATCATCCGCGCCAAAAACCTCACGCGACGATTCGGAGCGCTGACAGCGGTGGATCGCGTCAGCTTCGAGATCAAAGAGGGCGAGATCTTCTGCCTGGTGGGGCCCGATGGCGCGGGTAAGACTACGACGCTGCGAATGCTGTGCAGCCTTATGGATCCGACCGAAGGCTCGGCTGAAGTCGCCGGTCACGACGTAGTAAAAGACTCGGATCTGGTTCGCGACCACCTCGGGTACATGGCGCAGAAGTTCGGGCTCTATCCCGATTTAACGGTCGACGAAAACATGTTCTTCTACGCTGATCTGTACGGAATCACCGGACGGGAGCGGGATGAACTGACGGCGAGACTTCTGCGCATGACCCGGCTGGAGCCGTTTCGAACTCGGCCGGCCGGGAAGCTTTCCGGAGGAATGAAACAGAAGCTGGCCCTGATGTGCTCGCTGCTGCATAAGCCGCGGGTGTTGTTTCTGGATGAGCCCACCAATGGAGTCGATCCGGTTTCGCGCCGGGATTTTTGGGCCATCTTGTATTCGCTGGTTCGCGACGGGCTGACTGTGTTCGTGGCGACGGCGTACCTGGATGAAGCGGAGCGCGCGAATCGCGTGGGCATGATGCACAAAGGCCGGTTGATCCGCTGCGATACGCCGGCCACGTTGCGCAACGATCAGGATCACGCGTATTACAACATCGAGAACGTGGCCGGCGAAACGGCCGCGGGTCACAAGCTGCGCGATGTTCTGGAGAAGCAGCCGGGAGTGCTCGCCGTGCAGCCGACTGGAGCTTTTCTGCGCCTCTACGTGGATGTGCGCCGGACATCCGCCGAGGAGCTGAGCCGAATGACGCCGTTCACCTGGCAGCGCATCGCGCCGTCTCTTGAAGACGTATTCATCGCGATGGTCCGTCATGAAGAGCAAAAGCAAGAACAGCAGCGGCAGGAGACTCCCGATGCAGCCTAGAGCGAACGGCCCGGCCGTGGTGTTGGAGAATCTGGTCAAACGCTTCGGGACCTTTGTCGCGGTTGATCGCGTCTCGCTCGAGATTCCGCGCGGCGAAATTTTCGGCTTTCTGGGGCCGAACGGCGCGGGGAAATCGACCACGATCCGGATTCTATGCGGCCTGCTCGCGCCGACGTCGGGGAAGGCGACCGTCGGAGGATTCGACGTCGCGACCCAAGCCGAGGACATCAGGCGCAACATCGGCTACATGTCGCAGAAATTTTCTCTGTATGACGACATGACGGTTGAAGAGAACATCGTTTTCTTCGGCGGGATCTACGGAGTTAAACCGGACGCGCTGAAGGCGCGCCGTGACTACGTGCTCAAGATGTCGGGATTGGAGGATCGGCGTTCTACTCTCACGCGACTCCTTTCCGGCGGCTGGAAGCAGCGTCTCGCGCTGGGTTGCGCGATTCTACACGAACCCCCGGTTTTGTTCCTGGACGAGCCGACTAGCGGCGTCGATCCGATGGCTCGGCGAAACTTCTGGGACCTGATCTACCAGCTTT
>JASHRP010000030.1 GCA_030037375.1 Bryobacteraceae bacterium
CGAGGACAATCAGCAGCGCGCCCCACCAAATCCCCGCGTGCAAATTCGCGAGCACCACCGGATGCGCCGCCGGTTTTCCGAGATCGTACAGGCTCGCGCCAAAAATCAGGACGCCGTAGATGTCGAGCAAGAGGCCGATAAAAAACCAGAGCGAAGTATGCGCGTCATGATGCGCTGCGTGGGGCATGGTATTTGGCACAGGACAGGATAACACGCGCTGCGCGCTATCATGGACGCATGCTGCGATACCACGTTGCCTTCTACCTGCCGAAGGAGCAGGGGAAAATGGTGGTGGCCGAAGCGCTCGACTTTCCCGGCGCTGTCACACAAGGCTTCGATTTGGCTGATGCGCGAGTGATGATCGCAAGCGCCATGGAGGATCTGGCGCAGTTGTTGCTAGAAGAGGGCAAACCGCTCTCGACGCCAAGGGAAGATGCGTCAGGTCCGGACGCGGATCTGATCGAGCTAATCCCGCTGTCTGTGTATGCCGGCAGTGTACCTCCAAGGTGAAGCGGCACGAATTGCTGGATCATTTGCGCAAGCATCAATGCGTGCTCCATCGGGAAGGATCTCGGCACACTATCTTCACGAACCCAGTCAAAGGCGCGAAAGCCGCTGTTCCGAGGCATGCCGAAATCGACAATGTTCTAGCTCGGAAGATTTGTGATTAGCTCGGCATTCCGCGGGTGCGATGATCCCCGAGCTTCGGATCTTTCGGAGCCAAATAGAAAGTTCCGGGCTTCGGATCTTGTCTCGAAGTCGCGGGGGGTGATAGACTCCGAGACCGAGTGTCTTCAGCGGCCAACGCTATAGTCAGCCTCGGCGGCGTCGATATCGCCATCGTGGCGATTTATTTCGCGGCCTGCATCGGCGTCGGGTTTTATCTCAAGGGTCAAGCGGAAACCGGCGAAGGTTTCTTTCTAGCCGGGCGCGAAATGACCGCGTGGATCGCGGGGCTGAGTTTCGTCTCCGCGAACCTCGGCGCGCTGGAGCTGATGGGCTGGGCCGCGGCGTCCTATCAATACGGAATCCTTTCCACGCACTGGTATTGGATCGGCGCGATCCCCGCGATGCTGTTCCTGGGCATCGTGATGATGCCGTTCTATTACATCTCCAAAACGCACTCGGTCCCAGGCTATCTGCAATTGCGCTTCGGCGAGGCCAGCCGCGGGCTCGCCGCCGTCTCATTCGGACTCATGACGGTGCTGATGAGCGGCATCAATATGTACTCGATGGCTCTAGTGTTGAAGGTGGTGCTCGGCTGGGATATCACGTTCAGCATCTGGGCTTCGTCGATCACGGTTGCGATCTATGTCGCGCTGGGAGGCTTGCGGTCGGCCATCTTCAATGAGGTTTTGCAGTTCATGTTGATCTGGTTCGGCGCGCTGATCATTCCGATCCTTGGCTTGATCGAAACCGGCGGATGGGGGCCGCTGAAGGAGCGTATCGCGCAGCAGCTCGGCTCGCCCACTTACACGCACCTGTGGAGCACGCTCGGCTCTTTTCAGGATAATCCAATGGGAATTCATTGGACCGGAATCGTATTGGGTCTCGGATTTGTCATATCTTTCGGTTATTGGACCACGGATTTTCTGGTCGTTCAGCGTATATTATCGGCACGGGATTTGCGGTCCGCCAAGATGGCGCCGATCATCGGAGCCGGGTTCAAGATGATGGTCCCGTTCATCGTGATTCTGCCCGGCTTGCTGGCGCTCGGAGTGCTGCCCTACAAGCTGACGGGCGAAGCGGAAGCGGTCGCCTCGGGCGGGCACAGCTATAACGAAGTGCTGCCGCTCATGATGGCTCGCTACTGCGGTCCGGGATTGCTTGGCCTTGGCATCACCGCGCTGATCGCGGGATTCATGAGCGGAATGGCGGGCAACGTCAGCGCCTTCGCCACGGTGTGGACCTATGACATCTACCGCGCGTTCATCAAGCGCGACGCGACGGACGCGCATTACGTCTCCATGGGCCGCTGGTGCACGATTCTCGGCGTGCTGGTGAGCATTGGTACGGCGTATCTGGTGATGCAATTCCAGAGCATCATGGACTACGTGCAGGCTCTGTTCAGCTTCTTTATCGCGCCGCTGTTCGGAACCGTGATCCTTGGAATGTTGTGGAAACGCGCCACGGCGGCGGGAGGCTTTCTCGGCCTGCTGGCGGGAACCGTGTCTTCGATAGGAATGTGGGCGTGGGTGAAGGCCGATCCTTCGGCTCTCGCGATCGTCGCTCTGTCGCCTCACGCCAAGGCGATGGCCGAGGACATGTATCGGGGCCTGTGGTCGTGGACCATTTGCGTGATCGTCACCGTCACCGTGAGCCTAGTCACTCGGCCGAAGCCCGAGAAGGAACTCGTGGGGTTGGTCTACGGATGCACGGAGATTCCCAGTGAGGGAACGGTGCCGTTGATTCAACGGCCGATGTTTTGGGCGATAGCAATTATTCTGGTATTTTTCGTGTTGAATTTATACTTCTGGTAAATATTCGTAGGGTTTGGGCCGCGAGCAAATCATCCTTATAACTGCGAGGTGCAATTGGGGCAGCGCTTGGCCGGTGTCGGAATGGCCGTGCAGCAGAACGGGCAATCCTTGGTGGTGGGCGCGGCGGGAGCGGGCGCTGGCTGGCGCTGCAGCTTGGACACCTGGCGGACCAGAAGAAACACAACCGCTGCGATGATCAGGAAGTTCACGATGGTGTTGAGGAAGTTCCCGTACGCCAGCACTGGAGCTCCCGCATTCTTGGCCGCTGCCAGGCTCGCATAGGTTTTGCCGTCCATTGCCAGGAACAAATCTTTAAAGTCGACATGGCCCAGGATCAAGCCAATGGGCGGCATCACTACGTCGTTGACGAGAGAGGTTACGATGGCGCCAAAAGCTGCGCCCATGATCACCGCGACGCCCAAATCGACAACGTTGCCTCGGGCGATGAATTTCTTGAAATCATTCCACATCGGATGTGTTTCCTCCAGTGCCAGCCATTATAGGCGGATCGTCAATTGTGGTTCTCGGCCGGGGGAGCGGGGGTAGTTGTGGGAGCCGTGAGCCAACCCATCGGAGCATTGCCATCGAGCGCGAACGTGAGCAACTTCGGCACGAACGGCGTCGCGGCGTTCTGCGGACCGGCGCTGCCGGTCACCGTGCCCACGCCGCCCATGAGCGAAAGGTATTGCTTGCCGTCAATGAGGTAGGTGATCGGCGGGCCCATGCCGCTGCGTAAACCAGTTTGAATTTCGAGCAGCTTCTCGCCTTTGTCGGCGCTGTAGGCAAGCAGGCGTCCGTCATTGATTACCTGAAAAACGAGATTGCCGGCCGTCGTGACGGTTCCTCCTCCGATGCCTCCGCCGCCGGGATTCCGCCAACGCATCTGCTGCGCGACGGGGTCCCATGCGACAAGAGCTCCTCTTGCAGTGCCTTCGGGCGGCGCGGGGCCGATGGATGGAGGAGCGGCGAGTTTCGGCTGGGCGCCGCGCGCGGTGCCATTGCCGGCGAGCGGCTTCGAGACGAAGCTCGCGTCGGCTCCGTAGGTAAAGGTGTTCAGAGTGTTCGTTGGAATGTAGACCAGGCCCGTGGCGGGATTGAATGACATCGGCGCCCAATTATGCGCGCCGCCTCCTCCGGGCGTGACGGTGATTGCGTCGGTGCCATAGAAAACTTCGGGATTGATGAACGGACGGCCGGTTCGTTCATCCAGACCCTTCGCCCAGGTCACCTGCGAAAAAGGCTGGCCGGAGACGAACTGGCCGTTAGTGCGGTCGATCACATAATAGAAGCCGTTCTTGTTCGCTTGCATGATCACCTTGCGCGCGCGGCCGTTGATGGTGAGGTCGGCGAGAATCATGTGCTGGACGCTGTCGTAATCCCAGGAATCGCCCGGCGACATTTGGAAATACCACTTGAGCTCGCCCGTATCGGGATTGACGGCGAGAATCGAGCATACGTAAAGGTTGTCTTTGCCGGCGGAGCCTTTCGCGCCGATTTGCTTCGCGCCTTTGCGAAGCTCTCCCGGCCAAGGCTCGGCGTTGCCGGTGCCGACGTAGAGCAGGTTCAAGTCAGGATCGTAGGCCATGCCGTCCCAGACGGCTCCGCCTCCCCCGGATTTCCACCATTCGCCTTCCCAGGTTTCAGCGGCTTTGCGCATGGCGAGGCTTTCGAACGGTTTCGAAGGATCGCCGGGGACCGTGTAGAATCGCCAGGCTTCGCGGCCGGTCAGCGCATCGAAGGCGGAGAAGTAGCCGCGCGTGGGACGATCGCCGCCGCTCACACCGACGATCACCTTGCCTTTGGCGATTCGCGGCGCCATGGTGACGGTGTATCCATCCTGCGGAAAGGCCGCGCGAGCTTCCCACACAGGCCGGCCAGTTTCCATATCTAGCGCGTTCAAGCGGCCGTCGATCACCGGCGCGATGATCATGTTCTGGTAAATGGCCAAGCCGCGATTCACAATGCCGCAGCACGCCTTGGGACGCACGGCCGTTTGATTTACTTCCGGGTCCCAGCGCCATTTCTCTTTTCCGGTGCGCGCGTCAAGCGCGAAAACAACGCTGTAATTCGTAATGCCGTAAATGGTCCCGTTGTATTCGAGCGGCGTCGCTTCCTGGCCGCCTCCGCCCGCGCCGATATCGCGCGCCCATAAGAGGCCGAGGCGTTTCACATTGGCGGTGTCGATCTGTTTAAGCGGGCTGTAGCGCGATTCGCTTTGATTGAGGCCGTGAGTAATCCAGTCTTCGCCGGTTTTGCCGGCGTTTTTCAACGCGGCATCGTCGATGCGGCGAACGGGCTGGGCCGCTAACACGCCCGCCACAAGGCTCATCGCAAAAATGAACTGTTGCTTCATTTGCGCCCAAGCATAGCAGAAAATAAATCGTGCCCGATCGAAATTCCATGGATGTGTTGATTCTGGGGTGCGGATTCACGGGGCGCCGCGTGGCACTGCGATTTCTGGAACGGGGGGCGAGTGTGATGGCGACGGCTCGCGACGCGGAAAAGATCCGGGATCTGGACGTCGAGATTGTGGAGCTCGGCGGATTGCAGGCGCGATTGCCGAAGGGAGTGCTGGCTCTGCATTCGATTCCGCCGGAGGGACGAGTGGATGTAATCGAGCTGCTGGGAGACAAGCCGGCGCGGGTGGTGTATCTGTCATCGACCGGCGTGTACGGCAAAGCGAGCGTGGTCGATGAGAATACGCCGGCCGATCCGGATAACGACCGGGCGCGGGCGCGGATCGAGGAGGAGCGTGCGGTGATGAGCGGGCCGTGGCCGAGCCTGATTCTGCGTTGCGCGGCGATCTATGGGCCGGGTCGCGGAGTGCAGGAACGAATTCGCCGCGGCGAGTATCGGCTG
>JASHRP010000342.1 GCA_030037375.1 Bryobacteraceae bacterium
GTGATGCTTCCCGCATATTGCCGGGTCGCTCTGACGCTGAAGCCGTCGACTGATTCGAGCATCGACATGGAAGTGTGGATGCCCACGGAGAATTGGAACAACAAGTTCGAAATGGCGGGCAACGGCGGATGGGCTGGGTCGATTCAGGGTTTCGCGCAGATGCAGCAAGCTCTGCGGGAAGGCTACGCGACAGCGGGCACGGACACCGGCCATAAGGGCGCGGATCCGGCTTTCAGCTTGAACCATCCCGAGAAGCTGGTGGACTTCGCGTATCGCGCGGTGCATGAGACCGTGCTGAAGTCGAAGATGTTCATCAAGACCTATTACGGCAAGGACCCGAAATATTCGTATTGGAACGGCTGTTCAACGGGTGGGCGCGAGGGCTTGATGGAAGCGCAGAAGTATCCCAACGACTTTGACGCGATCATCGCCGGCGCGCCCGCGAATTATCAGACACACTTGCATGCGTGGGACATGATGGTGGCGGTGGGGGTTCGCAAGGATGACCAGCATTTCGTCAGCACCGCGAAGCTCGGCGCCTTGAACAAAGCCGTGATGGCGGCCTGCGATGCCGCGGATGGGGTTAAGGACGGCCTGCTTAACGATCCGCGCAAATGCAAGTTCGATCCGGCGACGATGCTGTGCAAGGGCGAGAGCAAGGACGATTGCCTGACGCCCTCTGAACTTGAATCCGTGAAGCTGATGTACTCGCCCGCCAAAAAGAAGGACGGCACGTTGATTTTCCCTGGCAAGGAGCCCGGCAGCGAAACGAGCTGGACCGCAATCTCACAGAAGAGCGCTGCGCCGGCCGCGCTCTCCATGGGGACCTTCCAGTATGCGACCTATCAGGACGCAAATTGGGACTGGCGCAAATTCGACTTGGATAAAGACACCGCCGCCGCGGACGAGAAGTTCGGCTACGTCAACGCAACGGCGGACCTGACGGCGTTCAAAAATCGCGGCGGCAAGCTGCTGATGTATCACGGCTGGAGCGATACCGCCATCTCGCCGGAAAACAGCATTAATGTCTACACCAGCATCGTGCAGAAGACCGGTTCGAATTCGCAGAACTGGATCAAGCTGTACATGATTCCGGGGATGGGCCACTGCCAAGGCGGCGGGACGGACCAATTCAACAAGATGGCGATCATTGAGCGCTGGCGCGAGGCGAACACGGCTCCTGATGCGGTCATCGCTTCGCGCGTCGCGGGGAACGCGGTCGATATGACGCGTCCTCTGTGCCCGTATCCGCAGGTCGCGGTTTATAAGGGCGTCAGCTCGACCAACGACGCCGGCAGTTTTAGCTGCAAAGCTCCTCAATAAGCTTGTAAAGGAGAATCTCCATGAGAACCTCGATGTTCGTGTTCGCGCTCTGTGGCGCGGGGACAATCGCGCTCGCTCAGAATACGTGTGAGAAGCTCAAGTCGGTTCAACCCTCGGACGCCGAGTTTACGACGGTCGAGCTGGTGCCGGCGGGTCCACCTCCGGGCGCGGCGGGACGAGGGGCTCCCGCGGGTCGAGGCGCACAAGGCTCCGCGCCGGCAGCCGCCGTTGCGGGACGCGCCGGAGGCGGCGGAAGAGGCGCTGCTGGTCCGCCTCCCTTGCCGGAATATTGCCATGTCGCCGCGATCCTCAAGCCTTCGTCAGATTCTGTCATCAAAATGGAGCTCTATATGCCCGCTGAAAACTGGAACGGCAAGTTCCAGATGCTAGGCAACGGCGGCTGGGCGGGATCGGTTCAAGGGATCGCGGGAATGCAGGCCGCGCTACGCGAAGGCTACGCGACTTCGGCGACCGACACGGGCCACGAGGGCGGCAACGGCATGTTCGCGCTGGGCCATCCGGAAAAGATCACAGACTTCGCTTATCGGGCGGTGCATGAAACCGTGGTCAAGTCGAAGATGCTAATCAAGACGTACTACGGCAAGGAGCCGAAGTACACGTATTGGAATGGCTGCTCGACTGGCGGCCGTCAGGGCCTGGTGGAAGTCACGAAGTTCCCGGACGATTTCGACGGCGTGATCGCCGGCGCTCCCGCGAATCCGCACATCCATCTGCACGCGGCGGGGGTGGAGCGGTCGATCGAGCTGATGAAGAACAATGCGCCGCTGACGCAAGCCAAGGTCGAGGCGCTGCACAAGGCGATTCTGGCGCAATGCGACGCGCTCGACGGCGTCAAGGACGGGCTGATCGGCGATCCCACCAAATGCAAGTTCGATCCGGCGAGCATGCTGTGCAAAGGCGCGGATTCGGACAATTGCTTGACGGCGGGGCAGGTTGAGACCGTCAAGATCGAATTCGGCGATATCAAAACCAAAAAGGGCGAGGTGATCTGGACCGGTTACGAGCCCGGCACCGAGCTTCAAGTCGCGTCTTTCCGCAGCGTCCCAACGGCGCCCGGAGGCGGATGGGACAGCATTCGAATCCTCGGCCATCAGGATGCGAATTATGACTGGCACAAATTCGATCTGGATGCGGACGTTGCGCTGGCGGATAAGGCCGGGATCGACGCGCTGACGTCCGATCTGAACGCGTTCAAGAAGCATGGCGGCAAGCTGCTGCTGTATCACGGCTGGGCCGATCCGGCGATTCCCCCGGGACACACGGTGATGTTCTATGAGAGCGTGCTCGACAAGATGGGCAAGAAGCAGGACGACTGGATGCGCCTGTTCATGGTGCCGGGAATGCAGCATTGCAGCGGCGGCTCCGGCACGGACCAGTTCAACAAGATGGCGGTGATCGAGCGTTGGCGCGAAGCCAATCAAGCGCCGGAGCAGATCGTAGCGGAGCACGTGGCGAACGGGCAGGTGGACATGAGCCGTCCGCTGTGCCCTTATCCGCAGGTCGCGGTGTACAAGGGTGCGGGGTCGACGAACGACGCCGCGAGTTTCTCTTGTAAGCTCCAGTAGCGCACAGCACGAAGGTGCGTTATGCGCGATCTTAGATAGGTTGGAGCCGATCGAAGAACTCTATCGAAAGCGCGAGTCGCGCCGCTGGCAGGATCGGCTGCGGCGCGCGCTGGAGCCACCGGCTCCGTTTATCATGAATCCGGGCGAGCCGAAGGATTTTCCTTTAGGACGCTGGAATCTTTATCTTGGCGGAGCGGGCCGGCGAGTGCCCGGCTACGTCAATCTTGATTTGTTTGCGGTGCCTGGCGTTGACATCGCAGCGGATGCGGAGAGACTTCCCTTCCCCGATGCAATCTTTCAACGCGTGGAATGCGACGCGGTGCTGGAACACGTCCGCGATCCGGTGCAGGTGATGTGCGAGATTCGCCGAGTGCTCGCGCCCGGAGGGTATGTGCACTTGGTCACGCCGTTTTGCCATCCATTTCACGAATATCCGAAGGATTACCGGCGATTCACACTGGACGGGCTGAAGGAATTGGCCGGGCCGCTGGAGACCGTTGCGGAGGGATGGAGAACGGGTCCGACGGCGACCGTGCTCGTCTTTACGCTCGAGTATGTGAAGCTGCTGCTGCCGTTTCGCGGTTGGCGCATGATCGCTCACGGAGTGCTCGGATGGCTGCTGTTTCCGTTTCGCTACCTGGATCTTTTCTTGCTCCGATCGCCTCAGGCTGGGCGGATCGGGAATCATTGCTACTTGTGGGTGCGAAAAAATCCCTAACGCCAGTACGCGAAGCCCATTCCGCTACCGGTGCCCGCTTCCGAGCGATAACAGGGAACGTAATCGATCAGAGTCATTTTCAATCCGGCTTCCGCCATCGCACCTGCGACAACGATCCAGTTCTTAATTTCTGACGTCCCGGATTCAAACATGTTCTCGGGAAGGCTCGTCAGCGCGTGGGCATCGCCGGCGCAAAGCGCGTTCAGAATCGCATGATCGAATTCTTCGTTGACCACGAAGTGGCTTAAGCCGCCTGAGGCAACGAAAACAACGGTCTCGTCCAATTCCCACGCAGCCACGGCTCGCGCCAGCATTTGTCCGAATTCATAGCAACGGGCAGCGGTGGGCTGATTTGGCGGATAGAAGGTGTTCACCAACACCGGAACCTGCGGCGGGACTTGGTCGCGCATGACGCGGCGATAGATGAACCCGAAGGCGTGCGGCACGGCGTTGGAACCAATTTCTCCCTCCGGCAGGCGCGTCAACTGTGCGGGATCGAACTTCGCCTGCATCGCGCTGCGAATTAAGTGCCGGCCGAGATCGGGCACGCAAGGATATTGCGTGTAGATGGAGGGTGTCCGGTCCAGCTCAGCTCGCGCGATTCCCGGAGGGAGCTTGGCGAGAAACTCCGGCGTGCGAGGGATGCCTTCGACATAGCCGCCCCAGAAAATCGCGAACGCCGGAATGTGGTCGGCCTTGAAGATCTCCATCTGATCGTTGCCCACGATCACGGCGACATCGGGCCGGTTTGCCAGATAGATATCGC
The DNA here is from genome assembly GCA_030037375.1 of Bryobacteraceae bacterium. Lineage (GTDB taxonomy): Bacteria > Acidobacteriota > Terriglobia > Bryobacterales > Bryobacteraceae > Palsa-187. The sequence goes on from JASHRP010000342.1 coordinate 4,394, forward strand.
CGAGCTGAGCGAGCGCGGCCTGGCAGCGGGTGTGGCGCTCTTCGCGGACTTCCGAAGACGCCTGCTCGGCTAGATTTTCACTCCGGCGCAGCTCCGCCATTTCGTCAAAGGTGCAGATTTTGCCGTTGTAGAAATGCTTCGGGTTCGCGCGATCTGCTAGAACGCGGTCCGGCCAATACTCGGGAGCGATGGAAAGCATGGGGCCATGCGAAGAGCCCAGCCCAAGAACGGTGCGAGCCACGCGGCAAGTTTACCAAACGGTGCCGGGCACGTGATATCGTGCACCCATGCGTAGTCTGCTCACCGCCGCAATTTTCTCGACTGTGCTCATGGCGCAAACGCCGCTTCAGAAAATCAACGCAAACTATGCCGCGCGAACCGGCACCACGTGGCCGATGTACATCGCCAAGGAGGGCGGCTATTACCAGAAGTACGGGCTGGACGTGAACCTGGTGTTCGCGGTGCACCCCGCCGGAATCGCGATGGTGGTTAGCGGGGAAGCGGCGTTCACCAACTATCCTCTGGAGCAAGCCATGCCGGCCGCTTCGCGCGACGGATCGCTGGCGATCATTGGAAGCCAGTACAAGAAGAGCTCCTTCGCGTTGATGGCGCCCAAAACATTTTCGAGCGTTCGCGAACTGAAGGGGAAACGGATCGGAGTGAGCCAGATTGGCGACGCGCCGTACAACTATTCGGTTGGACTGCTGGCAAAGGCCGGCCTTACGCCGAAGGACGTGCAATGGGTCCCGATCGGCACGGACGTAAACGGACGCGCCGCGGCATTGGTGAGCGGGCGCGTCGACGCGACCATGCTGACCGCGCCGATCTACTTCAAGTTCGAGCAGCAGGGGTACAAGAGCCTCGCCAACACAAGCGATTACGACGATATCTACGCACCGACGGTTACGGTCTTCAAAAAATCCACCCTCGCCGCCAATCCCAAGCTGGCCGAGTCCGTGATCAAGGCTCAGACCGAAGCGATCAAGCGGCTCTACGAAGATAAGGCATTCGCCGTGAACGTGTATCTGAAATACAACCCCAACGACGACCGCGCCGATGTGGAGCGCGTCTACGATCTGTATACCAAGCTCAATACCTATGAGCGCGTCCCATACGTGCTCGCGCCCGCGGTGCAGTACATCGTCGCGCACCCCGTGGATGAGCAACTCGGCGCTCAGTTGCGCGCGTACGATTTCCGCAAGGTCATCGACAATTCTTTGGTCGAGCGGCTCATCAAGGAGGGATTCTTCGAGCAGTTATTCGGCCCCGGAATCAAAGCTGAAGAGCAAAGCAAAGCGAAGCTCGAGTTTCATTAGCCCGGACGCGTGCGATACTTTTGAGGATATGTCCGTCGACGAAGAACTGCACGAACACGCGGAGCACGCAAAGGAACCGTTCGATAAGAAAGTCGCGGTGACGATGGCGGTGATCGCGGCGTTGCTGGCGATCGTTGCCGTTTTGGGCCACGTGCTGACGACCGAGGAAATTCTATCGCAGCAGAAGGCCTCGGATCAGTGGGCGTATTCGCAGGCCAAGGATATCCGCCGCTACGATTCCGAGATCGCTAGGGACATGCTGAAGTCGCTCAAGGGGAGCGACGAACAGGTGGAACACTACTCGTCGAATTCCGAGAAGTACCGGAAGGATCACGACGACATTCAGGAGAAGGCCACCGAGTTCGAAAAGGAGCGAGACCATAAGGGAGCGCAGGCGCTGCGGCTGGAGATCAGCGAGGTGTTCCTGGAGGTCGGGATCGTATTCGCATCGCTGGCCATTCTTTCGAAGAAGCCGCTGGTCTGGTACATCTCGATGCTCTCGGCGCTCGCCGGCGTGATCACGGCCGCAACCACGGCTCTCATCTCATAGACGTCGGGAAGTAGAAAGCGGGAAGCGCTTCGCTATACTGAATCGTTTGGCGGCAAGTGCGAAGGGTTGGCTGGTCCGAAGGCTGTTTGCGACAGCGCTAATCTTCGCGTGCCTGGAAGGCGTGGTCTTTCACAGCGGCCTGTACGCGCGGATCGTCGAACCGGAGTCGACGACCGGCGACATGGAGCTGATGATCAACAACGAGATTCAGCGCCCGAAGCCCAATCCCAATCAAGTGCTGGCGGTGGGCCATTCGCGGCAGGCTCTGCTGCCGCGCATCGCCAATCAGATGAAGCCGTCCACAGGCTACACGTTCGCGAGCATCGGCCTGGGCGGCACGACGCCGCGCGATTGGTATTACGCTTTGCGGGCCGTCGACCCGCATGCACACAATTACGCCGCGATCCTAATTCCCGAGGACGATTACAACGAACCCGACTTATGGGAAGACCAGGCAGACCGCGAATCGGACCTGCACTACCTGATCGCCCGGCTGCACGTGAAGGATTTATTCGATTTTCCGATGACCTACGCGACTCCCGCGCGCAGATGGACAGCGTTCGAAGGCATCTTGCTCAAGGGGACTGTCTACAAGCGCGATTTTCAGGAGTTCCTGGATCACCCAGCCGCGCGATTGGAGAAGGCTGAATTTTACAGGAAGGGCTCGGCGAGCTGGTTTTACGATTACGGCGGCGATGAGCGGACGCTGGCCGGATTGGAGATCGATTGGACGGATCGAATCGCGCGGTTTCCTTCCAACGTGCCGGAATCGGAGCAGAAACGAATCTCTGGAGAATTGTTTCAGGATTACCCGCCGGACCGGGGGCGCGAGACAGCGTACCGTTTGTTCTGGTATCGCCGCATTCTCGCCCGGTATCACGGAACGCGAACGAAGATTTTCTTTCTGCGCGTCCCGCGCGCCCCGACGCCGCCGCCGGAGGAGCGCTTCAAAGCCAACAGCTCCGTGAGGCAACTGGCCGGCGATCCGAACGTGGTGGTGCTGGACGAACATCTGCTGGACTCGCTTGAGCGTCCCGACTTGTTCTGGGATGCCCTGCATCTCAACCGGGAAGGGCAGATCAGGTTCAGCGAGATCATTGCAAGCGCGGTTCGCGAATCGCTGGGGCCGCCGGCGGGACCCTGAGCGATGCTGTTTCAGACTCCGCAGTTCTTTGTCTTTCTCGGGGTGGTTCTGATTCTGTTTTACTCCGCGCCACGCCCGTGGCGGAAGTTCATCCTGCTCGCTGCCAGCTACTTTTTCTACATGAGCTGGATTCCGGCATTCATCCTGCTCCTGCTGTCGCTCACGGCGATCGATTACGTCGCGGCGCGATGGATCGCGCATGGAGTTTCGGTAGCGCAGAGGAAGACAGCGCTGATTATCAGCCTGAGCGCGAACCTCGGGCTGCTGGGCTTTTTCAAGTATTACAACTTCTTCGCGGAGAACATCGCTCGCGTCTTGCACCGGCCGTCGAACGCATTTGCTTTGAGCATCATCCTGCCGCTGGGAATCAGCTTCCATACCTTTCAGAGCATGTCGTATGTGATCGACGTCTATCGCGGCGAACAGAATCCGATCACGAACCCGGTCGACTACGCGTTATTCATTTCCTTCTTTCCGCAGTTGGTCGCCGGGCCGATTGTGCGGGCGCGTGAATTCTTCAAGGATTTCTACGATTGGAAGAAACCAACGGCTCAAGAAGCGTCACAGGGATTGTTCCAGCTATTCCTCGGCCTGGCGAAGAAAACCGTGATGGCGGATCAATTCGCGCAAATCGCGAACAACTATTTTCAGGATGTAACGAAGCACCCTGGAATGCTATCGGCGTGGTCCGGCACGATCGCTTTCGGGATTCAGATTTACTTCGATTTCGCGGGATACACCGATATGGCCATCGGCATGGCCAAGCTGTTGGGTTTCCACTTTCCCGCGAATTTCCGCCGCCCGTACCTAGCCTCCAGCATGACCGACTTCTGGCATCGCTGGCACATGTCGCTCTCGCGATGGCTGCGCGATTATCTTTATATTCCGCTGGGCGGAAACCGGCATGGCACGCTCAAGACTTATCGCAACCTGATGCTTACGATGTTGTTGGGCGGACTTTGGCATGGAGCGAATTGGAACTTCGTCGCGTGGGGCGGATATCACGGAGCGTTGTTGAGCCTGGAACGGATGTTTCGCGGTCCGAAATACGTGGAACAAACACGATGGACGCTTCTTTATCCGCTGAAGGCGATTGCTACGTTCGCGTTGGCCATGGCAGGCTGGGTTTTCTTTCGCGCGCAGACTTTCGGCGAGAGCGCTTACGTTCTCCGTCAGATGGCCAGTGGCGCGGCCGGTCAGATGCTGATTCCGGCGTGGCTGCTGGTTCTCGCGTTGATCACATTGCTGCTGGCGATCCTGGAGGAGAAGACGGCGTGGTTCGATCGCATCGCGATAGGTCCCGCTTGGGCGTACGGGACGGCTTGCGCAATGTTGCTGATGTCAGTCGAGCTCATCGGGTTCACTGGACCCGCCGTGCCGTTCGTCTATTTCCAGTTCTGACAATGCGATTGCATAGTTAGCGGGTAAGTTTGACATGACCTGGTTGAAATTCATATCGTCGCGCAGCGCTGCGCGCGCGCTCGCGATCGGACTCGCATGGTTCGCGTTCATCTGGGCAATCGCGCGAGCCTGCGCGCAAGCTGTCACCGGCGACGAAGCACAGGACTATCTCTTCTTTTCCGCCACCAGCAGCGCAACGCAGTGGGACCCGGCCGCGGTCAATCACATGCTCAATTCGCTTGCGGAGAGACTCTTCGTCTCGGTGTTCGGCCTTTCCGCGCTCAGCGTGCGCCTGCCCAGTCTGGTCGGCGCGGCGATCTACATCTTCGTGATCTATCAACTCTTGAAGATGATCAGCGAGGAGTGGAAAATCCGGATTCCGCTTTTCCTTTGCCTGGTCTACAATCCGTTCATTTTCGACTTCTTCGTCGCGGCGCGCGGCTACGGAATCGCGAACGCCTTTCTCCTGACGGCGATCGCGGTTTCGGCATTCTATCACCTGCGCGGCGGCGGGACGCGGCAATTGATCAGCGCTACGACGATTTCTTCCCTGTGCCTGGGTCTCGCGTTTACCGCGAATTTTTCGCTGGCGTTTACCGGCATCACGACCCTGATTCTGCTCCTGGTTTGGGCGATCAAGGCAGCGCCTAGCGAGCGGTGGAAACTGCTGACCGCGGGGATTGTTCCCGGCGCGCTGGTGGTTCTGCTTATCCCTTCTTGGACGATTCTCCATTGGCCGCCAGGCTTGATAGTCGCTGGCGTGAAGAGCTTGAAGGAGACGCTTGAGTCACTGCTAAACGCGTCGACGTACGAGCCCAATCCATATCTCCTCAATCCGCTATTGATGCCGGTCTTCCAAACCTTGCGGACCGTTGTCCTGCCAGTGACCGGGGCTCTAGCGTTAATTCAATTTGTGTGGATTGTCCGCGATCGCGTGTGGCGCCGCAGCAAGCAGCCGGGCCCCGAGTTCAACCCGCACACGGCCTGGCTGTGTTCCCTTGGAGCGTTGATCAGCGGGGTTACTGTACTCGCGATCGGGGAGCATAGATTAGCCTACCGGCTATTCCGGCTGCTGATGCCGGTCAGCCGGACTGGGCTTTTCTTCATTCCTTTGGTGACCTCGATGGCCGGCATCGCCGCGGCGATTCCAGCAATGTCCCGAGGCGCCGCTATCTGCCGGAAGGCGTTGATCGGCGCGCTGTGCGTCTTGAGCGTTTACTATCTGTTCTGCATGCGGCTGATGTATTTCCAGGAATGGCAATACCAGGCCGACCTCAAAGACGCCTACAAAATCCTGGCCTGCTACAACCACGAGAAAAATATTCAGGACGTGGAGATCAGTTGGTATTATCACGCGGGCATGAACTTCCAGCGCTTGCTTTCCGGCCATGAAACGTTTCCGCCGTTTTCCAGCTCCACTCCGCATACCACCGGCCATCAAATGTACGTCCTTCTGCAGGATTTCGAGAACGATTTTATCCAAGCGCAGGGACTCAAGATCGTGTTTCGAGGC
>JASHRP010000343.1 GCA_030037375.1 Bryobacteraceae bacterium
GAGGCCTCCTTCCTCCTGGGAAAACTTCTCGGAACTCGTGTTGCTGCGTTGTCATTAGTCGGATCGCGAGAGCTCTCGCTGCACCAGATTGCGAATAACAATGCACTTTATCTTGGAGCGCCGGTCTTTGCTCGCGAACAACTCAGTGCATTGCCCGCGCAACTCGAGGTGATCGAATCGCCCGGAGGCCTGGTCAATCTCCACCCCGCATCCGGGGAACTCCGGTTCTATCCCGATCATCTTCCCGCTGGTCCGGCCGGAGATGGCGAATTGTATGCCCTCGTCACCCATATTCCGGGACCGTCAGCCACGGGAGACGTGATGCTGTTTTCGAGCCGGTCGTCTTCGGGGAGGCTGGCGGCCGTGCAATGGCTAACCAATCCCGGACCTGTGAAATCTCTCGTAGAGAAGATGAGTGCAGCGGGATCCATTCCCGCCTATTATCAAATTCTGTTGAGGGTCACGGAAAAGGGCGGTGTTCCGATCGAGACGTCCTATGTGCTTTACAAGCAGTTGGCGACGCCCCAGCGCCCGGATGGCTCCAGGAAGTGAGCCTCGGCCCGGGGGAGCAGTGAGGTCGTAACTCCAGCTTTTCCAATGTCCTGTACCGGTCAGTGACCGTGCGGTGACCACGAGCGCACGCCTCCCATGGATTGCGACCGTGAGCCATGATAGGGCCTCTAAGCCACTGTAAATACTATGTTGTGACGTTTGGATAACGGGAGAATAACCCCACGCCTCTTTGAAAACTGGACTCAGCGGCCCAGAATTAGACGTTGCAGAAATTAGTGTGCGAGAACTCCTGTGACAAAGACGTGTGAGTGGATTCTATGAGATTGAGAGCGATAACCAGTGGCACCGCCATGCTTGCCTTGCTCCCCCTGACACCGGCGTTGGCCCAGTCCAAGGCGGGCAAATCCGAAGCGGCGAAGGCAAATCCGGCCGCGCAAACCGGCTTCGCCGCGCAGGAGGCCGTCGTCAAGAAGTATTGCGTTGGATGCCACAACGACACCTCTAAGGCGGGCGGTTTGAGCTTGGAAAGCTTAAACATCTCAAAGCTCGGCCAGCACCCGGATCTCGGCGAGAAGCTGGTTACGAAGCTAAGAGCCGGTATGATGCCCCCCGTGGGCCTCCCCCGTCCGGACGCAAAGACCTACGATAGCTTGGCAAGTTCGATCGAACAAGAATTGGATCGCGCCGCCGCTGCCAACCCCAACCTGACCCCTCCCGGCGCTCATCGGCTCAATCGCGCCGAGTACGCTAACGCAGTCCGGGATCTGACGCTTGTGGACATCGATCCAGCGGCGCTGCTTCCCGTGGACGACGCGGTATTTGGGTTCGACAACAACGCCGGTGCTCTTACGTCTTCCCCGGCTTTGGTTGAGGCCTACGTTGCTGCGGCTGCCAAGATCAGCCGTGCTGCGCTCGGTCATGGGACCGATGTCCAACAAAAGATCTATACCGCCCCCTCCGACTACTCGCAGGTTAATGGCATGGAAGGAATGATGTTCGGCTCCCGCGGGGGGCTGAAGGTCACGCATTTTTTCCCGGCTGACGGCGAATACGCGTTCGACTTTACACTGGTGCGCGCCAACGCCGGCGGCTTGGTAGGACAAGCTCAAGGCGAGTTTGTCGACATGTCGCTCGACGGCCAGCGCGTCCGCCTCTACGACCTGCAGAAGGATACTCCGCAGGGCGGCGGAACGGCTGCGGATCGTCATCCGACGCGCGTCCACGTGACCGCCGGTCCGCACGTTTTGGAGGTAGTGTTCCTTTCGAAGTCGGCGATCCCCAACGATGACTTTAACAAGCACTGGGAGCGAACCTCACTGACTCAGGCTGTGCAAGGGTTCAATTTCCTAACCCACGTAAACTCGATGTCGGTCTCCGGTCCCTTTGACGGGAAGCGGGCGACACACACCCCGAGCCGGGAGAAGATACTGATCTGCAAGCCTTCCGGGCCGGCCGACGAGCTGCCCTGTGCCAGGAAGATCCTGAACTCGATAGCCTCGCGGGCCTTCCGCCGCCCGGCCAACAGCGCCGACCTCGAGCGGTTGTTAAACCTGTATCAAGCTGGCCGCAACAACGGTGATTTCGAGGACGGAATCGAGCGAGCGCTTCAAATGGTGCTCTCCGATCCGGAATTCGTGTATCGCGCCGAAAAACTGCCTGCCAACGTGAAGCCGGGGCAAGCCTACCGCATCAGCGAGCTGGAGTTGGCATCGCGGCTGTCCTTCTTCCTGTGGAGCGCGCCGCCCGACGACGTCTTGATCGACCTGGCGACTCATAACAAGCTGCGCGCAAATTTGGCTGCACAGGTGAAGCGAATGCTCGCGGATCCGAAGTCGCATCAGTTCACGGTAAACTTCGCGGGGCAGTGGTTGCAGTTGCGCAACCTATCTGGATTTGCGCCGATCGGAGACATTTACCCCGACTTCGACGACAATCTCCGGCAGGCCTTCCGGACGGAAGCCGAGATGTTCTTCGAGAGCATTCTCAAGGAAGATCGCAACGTAGTGGATTTTCTTGACGCGAATTATACGTTCGTCAACGATCGTCTGGCGCGGCATTACGGCATCCCCGATGTCTATGGGAGCCGGTTCCGGAGAATTGAGTTAGGTCCCGAATTCGACATACGCCGCGGTCTGCTCGGCAAGGGCGCGATCCTGACAGCGACCTCTTACGCGAACCGCACTTCGCCGGTCCAGAGAGGCAAATGGGTGCTGGTGAACGTCTTTGGGATGCAGCCGCCGCCTCCTCCGCCGAATGTTCCGCAGTTGAAATCGGACACCCAGACCGGGCCGGCAAAAATCGTCACCATGCGGGCACAGATGGAGGAGCACCGCGCGAATCCTGCCTGCGCCTCCTGCCACAAGATGATGGACCCCATGGGATTCGCCATGGAGAACTTTGACGCCATCGGCCGCTACCGGACGAAGGACGGCACGATCCCGCTGGACTTCACGGGTCAGTTAGTGGATGGCGGAAAATTCGATGGCACGGCGGAACTGCGCCAGCAGTTGATGCGCTATTCGCCCCGCTTTGTGGAAGCGCTCACAGAACGGTTGTTGGTTTACGCGTTGGGCCGTGGCATTGATCCTACCGACATTCCGGTGGCGCGCGGGGTTGTGGCGCGCGTCTCCGCTCAGGGGAATCGCTTTTCGGAACTTCTGCTGGGAATTGTAGAGAGTCAACCATTTCAAATGAATCGTGCCGAGGTAAGTCAGGTGGTCAGCCGTTAGTTCGATTTTCGTTTAAGGAGAATACACGTTCATGTTCATCACGAAGAAGCATCTCTCGCGCCGCGCTGCCCTGAAAGCTGCGGGTGTCTCCCTAGCGCTTCCTTTTCTCGATTCGATGATGCCGGCGCAGACGCCGATCGGCAAGACGGCTGCCAACGGAAATGCGGCGCCCCGCTTCATGGCGATTTTCAACGCCCACGGCTGGTCGCCCACGTATTGGGCTGACCATCGCTTCTCTGAGCGTCCCGAAACTGAGAGTTTCAACACTGGCCTAGGCTTCGTGCATAAGCCTCTGGAGCCCTTCCAGGACAGATTGACGATTATCGCGGGTCTCGACAGCACGGGTGCCATGCCGCCTCCCGGAACCAGCGGCGGCGACCACGCCCGCGCGGCTGCATCGCTCACCGGAGCATCTCCAAAGAAGACCGGCGGTCCAGACATCTGGTGCGGCGCCAGTGTGGACCAGATTATCGCGCATAAGTACGGTCAGGACACGGCTCTGCCTTCGATGCAGATCGGTATCGAAGACCCCGGCTCGGCTACCGGCGTGTGTGGATGGGGCTATAGCTGCGCCTACACCAATTCGATTTCCTGGTCGGCGCCCAACCGGCCGCTGCCGCACGAGATCAACCCGATGCTGATGTTCGAACACCTCGTGGGCGACGGAGCCACCCCGGAGGTGCGCCTGGCCCGCAAGAAAGCGTCGGTCAGCATACTGGATGGCGTGACGAACAAGATCGCGGATATGAAGCGTGAGCTGCCCAAGAGTGATCGGACGCGCCTGGACGATTACCTGGACAACGTTCGCGAGATCGAGCGCCGCTTGCAGCTATCGGCCAAAGCGGTGAGCAACGCGGGACCGGGCATGGACATGCCGTTCGGGCCTCCGCCGTCGATTGACGAACACATCAAGCTGGTGTGGGACATCCAACACATGGCGTTCCAGGGCGACATCACGCGGGTGTCCGCGATGATGTTCTGCCGCGACGAGAGCTCGACCTCCTATCCCGAGTCCGGTTGCAACACGGCGAATCACGGCGCTTCGCATCACGGCGAAGACGACAAGCGCCGCGAAGACTGGGCCAAGATCAATCGCTACTGGATGAAGACCTTCGCGTATTTCGTGAAGAAGATGCAGGATACCCCGGATGGCGACGGCAGCCTTCTCGACCATTCGCTGCTCTTCTGGACCAGCAATATGGGCAACGGAAATCAGCACAGCCATGTCAACGTCGGCTCGCTCATGCTAGGTGGAGCTAGCGGACGCCACAAGCCCAAGCTGAACGTCTGGTCCGAAGGACCTACCTCCAACCTTCTGCTTACGCTGCTGCACATGTACGACATTGAAGACATCCCGGCGTACGACCCCAAGACCGGTCATCAAGTCGGCACGCAGAAGACGATCGGCGACAGCACGCAGTCGGTTGCCATCGGCTAGTCCAACGAGGCGAACGGATCAAAGTCCATGACGATGGTCAAAAGAGCGTATTTAGTGGCTGCCGCACTGTTGTGCACGCTAGCTTCGCTGGCGGCATTCGAGGGCGGCAGCCCCATCGCAGATGCAGCGGCCAATCGCGATTTCGACACTGTGAAGAAAATGATTTCGCAGAGGGCCGACGTAAATGCGTCTCAGGCGGACGGAAGTACCGCGCTCGATTGGGCTGTGTACTGGGACAATCCGGAGGTAGTGGACGCTCTTTTGAAGATGGGCGCGGACACGAAAGCCGCCACCCGCCTGAACGCTACTCCGCTGTACCTGGCGGCGGAGAGCGGCAATGCGACCATGGTTCAAAAGCTCCTGGCTGCGGGAGCCGATCCGAATCAGACGGTGCTGTCGCAAGAGGAGACACCGCTGATGTTCGCGGCGCGCTCCGGCAGCGTCGACGCGGTGCGCGCGTTGCTCGATAAAGGCGCTCAGATCGACGCCACCGAGAAATTGCGGGCGAGCACGGCACTGCTCTGGGCAGCGGAACAGAATCATGCGGACGTAGTTAAGCTCCTGATCGAGCGCGGCGCGAAGCCCGACACCAAGACGAAGATTGCGGCGGCGGGTGCGGGACGCGGAGGTGGCAGAGGAAGGGGTGGCGCAAAGGCCGGCGCGAAGGGCGGTGATCCGCCTGCCGCCGCTCCTGCTACGGTCGCGGCAATTGCGCCGGCGCAGGATGCGCCTGCTACGCCTCCTACCGCAGCGGCCGCTGGTAGAGGCAGAGCCGCGGCGGCTGTTGACGATGACGATCCGGACGCCTTTGCCCGGCCTCCGGCGGGCGGCAATGGTGGAATTACGGCCTTGATTCTCGCGACTCGCGAAGGAGGGTTGGAATCGATGAAGGCGCTGCTCGACGGCGGCGCGCCGATTAACGAACAGTCGGCCAACGGCAACACCGCGCTGATTGTCGCCGCAATGAACGGCAACGCGGAGACGATTAATTACTTGCTCGAGCGTGGCGCGGATGTGAGTCTGGCCAACGCGCAAGGATGGACGCCTCTGTATTTGAGCATCAAGGCTCGGACCATGGAAAAGGGTACGATGCCGAATCCAAG
>JASHRP010000344.1 GCA_030037375.1 Bryobacteraceae bacterium
GAGTATCGCACTCCTCCTCATTGCGGCGGCCAAGCTAATCATCCATGAATTGCTCGGGCGTTGATGCCTTAGCAGCATTGCTGTGAGCTTAAGGTGTTCGCCGGAGGGTTTCTTCTCCCTCAAAACCGTACCTTGGAATTATGGCGGGTGAAGAATGCCGGCGCTGATTGCACTCCTGTTTCTCGCAATTTCGGTAAAGCAGGATCAGACTCCATTAATGAATGGATGCTCTGGCCAAGCGGAGACGATCGCCACTCTGGCGGCAGGAACCGAAGTCGATATCCGATTCGCTATGTTGAGCGGCGCGACGCCCTGTTATAAGGTCGCCGCGAAGATCGATGGGAAGACGGTGACGGGGTACGTCGCGGCGAGCGCGCTGGACGGGCTCGACGCATTCCAGAAGGGTTTGCGTGATGCGCCACAGGTCGACGCGGCGCAGGTGATGGATGCCGTGCGACCCGCAGTCGCGAGCGTAAGGATTAGCGGTTCGGGGAAGCTGGTCGCATTGTTGAATCAGACCATGGGTCTCATGGATTCCGGACAGCCGGAGAAAGCTTTCGAGTTGATCCAGCCCACGGCGAGCGCATCCAAAGACCCGGTCGTCTTGACGGTCGCAGGCGCGGCGGCGTGGCGCGCGGATGAATCGGCGAAAGCCCTAGAATACTGGCGCTCCGCTCTCGCGTTGCAGCCCAACGCGCAGCTCGAAGCGCTGTACAAGAAGGTGGAGAAGGAGAGCAGCAACGATAAGAGCTCGGCAAGGCTTTACGGGATCCGCGTCGCGTTGCGGTATGAAGAAGGCGCAATCGGGGTCGATGCGGCACGAGGGATGGTGGCTGCTTTGGACCAGGAGTTCGCCCGAATTTCGGGTGAGCTGGGCTGCTCCGCGCAGGAACGGATCGTGGCGATCGCGCAGAGTCCGGAGGCTTACCGCAAGAGCACCGATGCGGCGGAATGGAGCGGAGGGCAGTACGATGGGCGCATCCGCGTACCGGTCGCCCCAGCGGCTTCCGGCGAGAGCCAGTCCGTCGACGCAGTGCTCCGGCGCACCCTGGCGCATGAGATCACGCACGCATGTTTGTCGATGATCGGGAAATGGCCGGCGTGGCTCCAGGAAGGGCTTGCGCAGAAACTATCGGGTGACGTTGTGTCGCCGCCGCTGCGCGAGAAGCTGACGGAATGGAGCAGGGAAGGGAAACTGCCCAAGCTTGCGAATCTAGGCCAGGATTGGTCGCGGCTGGATACGGCGCATGCGGTGATGGCCTATGGATTGTCGCTGGAGGCCGTCGACGCCTTCTACGACACGTACGGCATTGACGGCGTGCGGAACCTGCTGCGCTCGCCGGAGCGGCTTGAGGCAATCGCGGCAGATCTCGATTCGCGGCTCGGCTTGTGACGGTGGCGTCGACTCAGGGCGACGTATAATTGCATACATGAAATTAAAAGCTCTGTTCGTGGGATTGTTTTTGTGCGCGGTTTCGGTGTTTGCCGATCCCGTGGATGGAAAGTGGAGCGGGTCGGTATCGACTCCGGGCGGGGATTTCCCGGTTGCGTTCACCTTCAAAGCCGATGGCGCGATGCTTACCGGCGCGATGGCGGGGATGGACGGCATGGACATCAAAATCGCCGACGGAAAGGTTGATGGCGCGAACATTTCCTTCTCCGTGACGCTGGATTTCGGCGGGATGCCATTCAAGCTGGACTATAAAGGCGTAGTGTCAGAGGGCCAGATCAAACTCAGTGCGGACGCGGGCGGAATGCCGATTGAGTTCGTGGTGAAGAAGGCGCAGTAGAACCCTCATTGACGTGTTAGCCCAGGCAGGATAGGTCAGGTCCTCGGCGTCTGCCGAATGGCAGAGCGAAATAGCTATGTTCCTAGCCAGCTAGGGTCTCATGTAAGGTCTGGCTTAGGCCGATAGCTGAGTCGAGGAGTAGGTATGCGTAGCACCTCGACCCGGCCGGGTGCAGCCGGGGAACAGCCGCGGCCGCTGGTCAATGAAGGGCAGACCCGAGCCTTTCTTGCGTCCATCGTCGAATCCTCCGACGACAGCATCATCGGCACCGATCTCGAAGGTACGATTCTGAGCTGGAACGGCGGCGCGGAGCGGATGTGGGGATACACCGCGGAAGAAGCCATCGGGAAGCACATCAAAATACTGTTTCCCGTGGCAAGCCGGGACGATTATCGCGGATCCCTCCGGCGCATTCAGGGCCACGAGAGGATTGAGCGCTTCGAATCCGTGCGGGTCAAAAAGGACGGGGCGTTGCTCGACGTGTCGGTTATTCTATCGCCGATCGTCGACGATCTCGGAGGCCTGTGCGGGGTCTCGGCTATTTATCGCGACATTACCAAGGACAAGAAATCGGCCGCGGAATTGGTCAGGGCGAAAGAAGCTGCCGAAGCCGCCAGCCGTGCCAAGAGCGAGTTTCTGGCCAACATGAGCCATGAAATCCGCACGCCCATGAACGGCGTCCTGGGAATGCTGGAGGTTGCGCTCGACCTCGATCTCACGCCGGAACTGCGAGATTATCTCGAAACGGCGCGGGCATCGGCCGGAGCGCTTTTGGGAATCCTCAACGATATACTCGATTTCTCCAAGATCGAGGCCGGGCGGATGGTGCTGGAGCAAATTCCGCTGTCAATCGCCGGCTTGGTTCGCGAGGCCGTGAGCACGCAGACCTTCGCCGCGCGGAACAAAGGGCTGGATTTGCGATGCGCGATCGACCAGACGCTGCCGGATGCCGTGCTGGGTGATCCCACGCGCTTACGCCAGGTGCTGGTGAACCTGGTGAACAACGCCGTCAAATTTTCTGACCACGGCTATGTTGAAGTGCGGGCCAAGGTCGAGCGCCGCTATAGCGACGCCGCCACGGTCCGGTTCAGCGTGACCGACACTGGCATCGGCATGTCCCCCGAGCAGTGCTCGGTTATTTTCGAGGAATTCCGCCAAGCCGACGGTTCCACCACGCGGCAGTACGGCGGCACGGGATTGGGTCTGTCCATCTGCCAGCGCCTGGTGAATCTGATGGGCGGGACGCTGCGCGTGACGAGCGAACTCGGCCATGGCAGCACGTTCGAGTTTTCGATTCGCCTGAAAACCCCGTAGGCGCGGCTGCGTATAAAATAGTCCAGACATGACAACCGCTCCGCTCGTGCTGTATCTGGCTGCAATGCTGTTTCAGGCTGCGCCTTCGGGCTCGGCCCCGATCATCGATAACGAACGCGTCACGGTGTGGGACGCGGCGACGCCCAAGACGTATTCGCATGAATTTGTTGCAATCGAGCTCTCTGACGGCTCGGCGTGGCTGGGCAAGGCGGGAAGCAAGCCGCCGTCGCAGGGCCGCACGATTGTGATCGAACTCAAGGACAACAAGATTCCACCGCTCGCCAACGCTAGTGGCCTTCCGAACGCCTTTCCAAGGCCGGGCTCGAAAAAGGTGCTGGAGAACAAGCGCGTAATCGTGTGGGACTATTCGTGGAAGCCAGGTGAGGCCACGCCGATGCACTTCCATGACAAGGACGTGGTGGTGACTTATTTAAAGGATGGAACTCTCAAGTCGACGACGCCGGATGGCAAGGTCACGATGAACGACTACAAGTTCGGCGACGTGAAGTATAACAATCGCAATCGGAGCCACACGGAGACGCTGGTAAAGGGCAGCCAGCGCGCGATCATCGTTGAGTTTAAGTAAAGAGGCGAGTTCAAATGAGAGTCGGCGTATTTACTCCGCTGCTGTCGCAATTTCCGCTCCCGGATGTTTTAAAGAAACTAAAATCCCACAACATTTCGACCGTCGAACTGGCGACGGGTAATTATCCCGGCGATGCGCATTGTAAATTGTCGATGCTGGAGGATCGCGAGGCGCTCAAGACGTTCAAGCAGGTGATCGATGATCACGGTTTTTCGATTAGCGCGCTGAGCTGTCACGGCAACCCTCTGCATCCGGATCGGGATCGCGCCCGCCACGATCAAGAAGTGAGCCGGAAGACGATCAGGCTGGCTGAGAAGCTGGGCATCGGCGTGATGGTGGATTTTTCAGGATGCCCAGGAGATTCGCCAAAGGCGAAGCATCCGAACTGGGTGACCTGCCCGTGGCCGCCCGATTACCTAGAGGTAT
>JASHRP010000345.1 GCA_030037375.1 Bryobacteraceae bacterium
AAAATCGTTTGAGAAAAAAAGGGCACCAAGGACCAAGCCTTGATGCCCAGAGGGAACGCGGGAAACGATGCGCTAGCCTTGCAGGCCGCAATTCGTGGCGACCGCCGCCTGCTCCGCCGGAACCTCGCCTAGGCCAGCCGGGGATGGCGTAGCCTTCAGCAAGCGGAACAGGGCTGCGTTGATCAGGATCGAGAGGAGGGAAGCGGCCAGCGTGGCGTTGTACACCTCTTCTGTGATCAGCGCAGACTGCAGGGCAATCCGCCCCAAGACGAAGGAGAACTCGCCGATCTGGGTCAGCCCGATGCTGACGCGAAGCGCAGTCTGCGCCGGGTATCCGAAAAGGCGGGTGATGGTGAACCAAATCGCGAACTTTCCCGCCACGATCAGACCGACCATCACCAGCAGCACGCGCCAGCCGGAGAGCAGTGGAGCCGGATCGATCAGCATGCCCACTGTGACGAAGAAAAGCGCCACGAAGGCATCCCGGATCGGAAATGTCTTCGATGCAAATTCGTGCGCGTAGGCGGAATTGCCGAGCAGCAAGCCCCCTACAAAGGCTCCCAGCGCAAGCGATAGACCGAAGCTTTCGGTAATGGCCGCGACGGCCAGCCCAATCGTTAGCGCCACCAGAACCGATATTTCCTCATTCTCGGCTTTCGCAATTCGCGCCAGGATTCGAGGCACGACCTTGCAGCCGATGAGCACGACCGGAGCCAGCAGCAGAAGGCTCTTGGCGACTCCCCATAGAACCTTGCCCACGCCGAGTCCGGTTGCCGAACTGAGGTTAGGCAGGAGTACTGTCAGCATGACTACCGCAAGATCCTCGACCAGCGTGATCGCGACCATAAGGCGGCCGGTATCCGAAGTAAGTTCGCCGCGATCCATGAGCAGGCGTATCAGGACCATCGTGCTGGCGGTGGAGATAATGCATCCGACCGCGATGCCCTCCGCGATCGGCCAACCTAGCGGCACAGAAACCACGGCCCCCAGCACAATGGAGAGCGAGACTCCAACAGGCGCGCCAATTAACGCGATCCACTTCACGCCAAGCAACGCGGGGACGGAGAACTCGGTGCCAATGGTGAACATCAGCAGGACGACTCCCACTTCGGCCATGATTTCGAAGACGTGGACATCGTGAACTCGAACTCCCGGCGTTAGGGGACTGAGGACCAGTCCCGCGAAAACATAGCCAAGGATCAAAGGCTGACCCAGCCGCCGGAACAGCAGGCCCATCATGACCGCGACGGCAAATACCATCGCAATATCTCGAAAAATAAGCATCGTTCAACCTTTCTGGAAGCCATCGAGGGTGCTGCAAAAGTACGCAAGAAGTAGCGCACCCACCACGCCGATCGTTATCAGCCTTCCGACTGCGGAGGGCTTCCGCCGCGGGGAAGCCGTTACGCGCCCTTCCTGGAGCGCTTTGTATTGAGCCCTCCAGGCCTCTTCCATGTCCTCTCCCCAGGGCGGCGGGACTGGACCGTTCTTGTTGCGCATCGAAATCTCCTTTCCTGCCGCCCGAATGCGTGGGGCGGCATATTATCGAACTCTCGCCAGGTTCGCCACCTCGGGCAGCGGCAAGTCAACCGAGATCGGAGCGTGATCGGAAATCCCATCGGCTACCGACTGGTTGAGGTCCCTCATCGTGCGTGGCCGAACCGGGGCAAATGCGAGGCCCGTTTGTTTCGGCTCGCCGGAAACCAACGGTTTTACGAAGAACCAGTCGAGTTTGTAGCGTCCGACGAGTCCTGCAAAATCGCGCCTGAGCGTGAAAGTCGGTTCGAAGCCCTTGACGCCCCTCTGATTGCTGTTCGCCAGGGTGCCAGACTTCCCGTGCAGATTTCGTTCTGGATCGCCGCTAAAATCGAACCGGCCTCCGTCGGCGAAGCGGAATCTCTTCACATGTTTGAACAGCAGCGATTCGCGGTTGGTTCCTATGACGGGAATGTGCCAAGCGGTCGGATCGAGGTAGTTCTTGAAGTAGTTGACCGGGCCGGCCGCCGCCAGCGGAAGTGAAGCCGGCGTTCCCCATTTGAGGGCTTGACGCCCCCAGAATTCGTAGTCCTTTACGCGCTTCAGGAGTTCGCTGCGAAGCGACGTGGGCGCGCCGTCCGTACCGGTGGTGTTCAGATCGCCCGCGACGATCACCGGGTGCCCGATTTCTTTGATCTCGCTTAGTAACGCGTCCATTTGCCTAGCGCGGCAGGACGGCTTGCACCGGTTCTCGAGATGTACATCGACGATAGTGGCCACGCCTGTCGGAAGTTCCGGAATCCTCACGTCCGCGATGAGCGCCATACGCCCTCCCTGGCGCACTTCGCGCTGGATACGTTCCAGAAACACCTTGGTGGCAGCGAAACGTTTTGCTGTTTCCAGTTTTGAGATTTCGGCCTTTTCCGTTCTGTACCAGTCATGACAGACCGGCAGCCGGTAGATGCGTGCGCTCTCGATCGGATATCTGCTTAGGACCGCGTTTCCGTGAAGCCCGCGATAGCGATCGCGATCCGGAGTGAAGTCCTGCTGCAGCTCCCGTGCGAGTTGCGCGTTATCGAGGTCCACCTTCTCCAGCCCCAGATCCTCGAGATGGTCAACCTCGACAAACTCGACACCGTAGACATAGTTCATTCGCAGCGCTTGGGCCAGGTCCCGGGCGACGTCTCTGTAGTCCGTCCGTTTCATCCCCAGGTCCACTTCGTTCAGCACGAGGATGTCGGCGTCTCGCAAGATCCGAAGTTGCTGTTCGATTTTAACGGTGTCTCCGGCCCGTGATCCATTGCGTAATCGCGCCTCGCGCTCGAACCCTTCCGGATCAGAGAGGGCCAGCCGAATGAGGTCGAAGTTGATCCCCCGTTCGATGTTCCAGGAGACGACCCGGACGGTTGGTCCGAACCCTCCCGCCACAGGCCGATGTGGCTCGACGCCCTCTTGTGCCGCTTGATTGCTCAAGAACGGAGTTTTCAAAAGAGTCGCGAGTTTCTGAGCGAGCAAGGGCGCCGGCTTGTCCGTATTGGAGACAGCCGCAAGCTCATCGAAGCTCAGTAGCGGTGGCGCCGTCTCCAGAGAATATTCGGCTGAGGCCGCGAACAACCGCACCGATACGAGAAGCGGCAAGACAAGCACAAAGCCACGCATGCTAAAAACTCCTCTTGCGGCGAGCCCGAAGCATCGAAAGGCTTCGGACTCGCCGGTGAACTGTGCGACCCATACGCGATCCTCGTTTGATGAGCGCTGGTCTTACTGCTTCGCCTTCGCCGCGCGTACGATCATGGCGCCGGCAATGCCCAAGGACAGCAGTCCGGCGACACCGATCAGTGGAACGTTCGATGCAGTATGGGGAAGCTCCTCCGGAACGTCTGAATCCTCTATGGCGTTGGCGAGCCGGGCGAAGGCGGGGAGTTGAAAGGGTGGAAACAGGCTGGCCAGATCGACCTCCTCTCCGCTTGATTCTTCCTCGGTAAGGGGGGCTTGGGTGAGCGCGGCCGTCTCCTCGGTGTTCAGAGCCGTGTCAATGGTCTTGGTATCTGCCTCCAACTCCGTGGGCATCGCGGGAACCGGGACCTTGTTGGCCTTCGCAAGCGCCCGAGCTTCCGCCTTCCCGTAAACAAATTCGTGCCCATAGCTTTGGCCCGGGTAGAACCATGCACGGACGGCTGGAGGCGCGTCCCCAGGTCGCTCTGTGAAGGTCACGATCGGTTTGTCGGCAGGCGTCAGGCGATAGTCCGGGATCGCCAGAAATATTCCGTAGATGTGGTTTTGGTCTTTATTGAAGACCTGGACGATGTGCCGGTTCGAAGACGAATCGGCGAGCTTGAAGACGTATGTTCCGGCCGGTAGGATTTGGCCGGGAATTTCCACTGGGCCGCTGAACGTTATGGTGGTTTTCTGATCCCAGGGGCCGGCCATCGCGAGCGGGGAAAGAGCGAGTGCTCCTGCCCCCAGCAGGATCAGCGTCGTTTGTTTGAGCAAGTTCATTTTGATCTATCTCCTGTGAGGCGATGTTGAAATAGCTTCCTTTAGCCTCGGCCTATGCCTCGCATCTTCGGTTCCAAGCCGTCGCAGCGAGTCGTGATCGCACCTTCAATCGCTTACGAAAAGGCCAGCGTCATCCGCGCTATGTAAGGCGTCACGGTGACGAACTCGTACGACATAGTCTTCCGACGGATCTCTTCGCACCAAAACAAAATCGCGCCGCCATGTATTCATGACGGCGCGAGCTCAAAGCGAACCAGGAACCTCGGTGAACGCGGAAGTTACCTAACCGGCGGAAGCATAGGCGGGACGAGAACTCGGTCTCTTGGAAAGAATATCGCCGGCCATGGATTCAATACCGAGCCGGCGCATCTTGGAGAGCAGCGTCGTTCGCGCGATTCCCAGACGTGCGGCCGCGCCGTTGCGCCCGCCAACAACCCAGTTCGACTCCTTCAACGTGTCCACGATATGATCCCGGGTGGCATCCTCTAACGTACGGTTCGCTTTGGGCAACGCGCCCCTAGTGGCTGTTCGCAATTGATCAAGAGCGGGGCGAAATTCGGAGCCGTTCGAGATAATAACCCCGTGTTCGACGAAATTACGAAGTTGGCGTACGTTTCCTGGCCAATCGAAGGCGGCCATTGCATCCATCGTCTCCGATGGTATGTCTTCGAGCAGTTTGCCCATTCGTTCGGAGTAAAGCGCCACAAAGTGCCGCGTCAAAGCGGGAATATCTTCCCTGCGATCGCGTAGCGGCGGCAACGAAATCGGAAACACGCTCAAGCGATAGAAGAGATCTGCTCGAAACTCCTTGCTCTCGACCACGGCGGCGAGATCGCGGTTGGTGGCGGCGATGACTCGCACGTTCACTCGTGAGGTGCGCGTGCTGCCCAGACGCTCAAAGGCTTGCTCCTGAAGTACCCGGAGAAGTTTTGCCTGGAGGTCCAAAGCCATGTCGCCAATTTCATCCAGGAACAAGGTGCCGCCGTTGGCCATTTCGAACCGGCCGATCCTCTGCGAGACCGCTCCGGTAAAGGCGCCACGCTCGTGACCAAAGAGTTCGCTTTCCAGGAGGCCCGCGGGAATCGCGGCACAATTCAGGGTCACCAGAGGTCCGCTGCTCCGGCGGCTCAGTGCGTGTATGGCCTGCGCGAAGACTTCCTTGCCCGTGCCGGTCTCTCCTTGGATCAATACTGTCGAACCCGTGGGCGCGACGATCGCGGTTTGCTCCAGAACGGCTTTCATGGCCGGGCTCGAACCGACGATCCCTCGCGGTTCAAGGTTATCTGCGCGCGCCGTCCCGGCCGGCCGCCGGCCTTGCACCATCCAAACAGGGTGGGTCTGGGAAACTGCGCCGTCATTGGAAGATGCGGTTTCTAGGATCATTGGTTTGCTCCAAATCAGTGTGGCCGCTCACGACCCTCACATGAGTAGATCTTAGAGGTTGAGCGGCGTAATTAGAATCCTCCAATGGTAGGATGCGCATGCGCGGATCTTATTCGTGTGGCGCGGTTGGTTCAAGAAACACACACTTCGCCTGGCAGACCTAAAGAGAGCAGGAAATTAGCGGGATTTCTCGACCGCCGATCGGATGGCCTGGAAAAGATCGTCGCGACGCACAGGCTTGGCCAGCATTTCGATCGCGCCTCCCCTCAGCGCTCTCTGGCGGGCCGGCTCATCCGCGTGTGCCGTGATGAAGATGATCGGGATGCTGCGCCGTTCGGCGTTTAGGCGATCCTGCAACTCGAAGCCGTTCATGCCGGGCAAATACACGTCCAGAATGAGGCACTCGGTTTTTTCCAGCCGGTCAGACGCCAGAAACTCCTCGGCAGAAGCGAAGGCGTCCACATCGTAGCGGCGGGCCCGCATCAGGCTCTTGAGAGCTTCGCGGATGGGGGCTTCATCGTCGACGATCGAAATCCGTCGAGACGAGGCCCCCTCTTCACTACCCGACGCCGGAGTTGTCATCCTCTCTTAGAATACGCGGCCATGGTCTAAATTGCGTCCTACCTTGGTAGGATGGGCTCTCGGCGTCATTTGGCGTGCGGCTTCAGTTTTTCCGACATTCGTACCAAATCCGCCAGAGACTCCGCTCCCATCTTCTCCATTACCCTGCCGCGGTGAGTCTTGACCGTGAGCTCACTGGTGCCCAGTTCAGCGGCGGCTTGTTTGTTGAGCATCCCGGCGGCAATCAAATCCATAACCTCTTTCTCACGTGGCGTAAGTGAGTCGTAACGCTCCCGGATCCCAGCCAACTGCTCTCGCGTGCTCCACGCTTCGCGATCTTTCGCGATCGCCTCCTGCACGGCATCCAGAAGCTCCTGTCCGCGAAAAGGCTTGGTCAGGAATTCAACCGCCCCCGCCTTCATGGCTTGGACACTCATGGGTATATCTCCATGCCCGGTTATGAAGATGATCGGAATCTGGATATTCGCCTGGATCAGTTCGCGCTGGAATTCGAGCCCGCTCACGTCTGGCAGCCGCACATCCAGGATCAGGCATGCGGGAGCGTTGGGACGTTTCGCTCCGAGAAATTCGCGCGTTGAACCGAACGTTTCCGCGCGCAAATCGACCGAGGCGAGCAATTTTCGAACACCCTCGCGCACGCCGGCATCGTCGTCCACCACAAAGACAATCGGGCTCGATTCTCTCATGATCGTGATCCCTGCTCGGCCGGGAGCGTGAATTGAAACGTCGCGCCGCCATCTGGATTGGCGGAGGCCCAGAGCCGGCCGCCTTGCGATTCAATGATCGATCGACTGATCGATAAACCCATGCCCATCCCCTGCGCCTTGGTCGTGAAGAACGCGTTGAAGATTTTCTTTTCGTCCTTCGGGTCGATTCCCGGACCTGAATCGCGGACGGCAACTAAGACTTCACCAGTAGCCTGCGCAGCCGAGCGTATCGTCAGGCGCCGCGGCCGATCCGTGACTTCGCTCATCGCCTCGATGGCGTTGAGAACCAGATTAAAGATTACCTGCTGCACCTGGATCCGGTCGGCCGGCACGTGCGGCAGATGTTCGACCAACTCGAGATGAGATTCAATGGAATTCCGCGAGAGCTGGCTTTGCACCAGGCTCATGACTTCGCCGACTACTTCATTCACTTGCACGCTGCCCGTCTCGGAGGCGCGGTTCGTGAACAGGGCGCGAATTCGGCGGACCACTTCGCTCGCGCGGGTTCCTTCGCGGGCGATGGAATCGACCGCCGCACGCGCTTCTTCGAAGTTGGGGGAATCGGCGGATAGCCAGATCGCGCATGCGTCGGCGTTGGTTACCACGGCTGCCAAAGGTTGATTCACTTCGTGTGCAATCGCCGCCGCAAGCATACCCAGCGCGCTCATCCGGCTGACCCGCGCCAATTCGGCCTGCGCCTCGGTATAGGCATCCTGAGCGCGCTTACGCTCGGCAATCTCTTCCAGCAACTGCTGATTGGTGTGCTTGAGCTCGGCGGTTCGTGCTTCCACTCGTTTTTCAAGTTGATCGCGAGCCTGTTTGAGAGCGGCCTCCGCCTCCTTGCGCCACGAGCTGAACCAGCTCACCAGCGCTGAAGACGCTCCGAATTCGATGAACAGCGGCACATCCTCCCTGCGTACTGCGAAGGAATGGATGGGCGGCAGAAAGTAGTACGCCACGGCCAGTGCACTCAGGACGGCTGCCAGCCAGCCCGGCCCCTTCCCGCCAACCCATGCGCTCGCAATTACCGCTGCATAAAAGAAGATGAAACCAGCGGTGGACACGACGTTCTGAAGCAGAAATGTGCTTCCCAAAGCGGCCGCCACCAGGGCAATTGCGAGGGCAAAACGCAGGGTTTGACCGGGTTTGCGAGCGACAGCAACGTTTTCCGTGAGGCTCATGAGTGACCTTGGGAAAGGCTTCCCTGCACTGAACTTTGAGTTTAGCCGAGCGGCCGTAGGCCGGGAGAAACGACGACTCTCGATCAGCTTTGTCCGGAAGATCAACTAATGCTGCATCGATGTCGCCCGTAGCGATGGCGACTCGGTCGATTTGGGCGGGTGCAACCGGCGCCGAAGAGCTGCGGGAGTGATTTGCTCTCGTTTTTTAGGCGTCAGACCAGGACCGTTCCGCCGTCGACCACTATGGTCTGCCCAGTCGCGAACCCTTCCTGCATCAAAAAAACATAGGCCTGCGCTATTTCCTGAGGCTCGCCGACGCGGCCCACGGGCAGAGTTTGGCCCACGCTCTCGTACAGATGCTCCTGTTCTCCAGGCGTCATGTTCCGCCACAGATTGGTTCGAACGACCCCAGGAGACACCGCATTCACGCGAATCGGCGCCAGTTCCAGGGCGAGCGCGCGCGTCAGAGCCTCGATTGTTCCGCAGACACTGGCGGCAACTACCCATCCTTTTTGCGGACGCTGCCCGACAACTCCGGTGGTGAGCACAATAGAGCCGCCCTTGCGAATATTCTTACTTCCATACTTAACTGCAGCCAGCGCCGCCCAATAGCGCAACTCAAAGGCTCGCCTGGCTTGTTTTAGATCTGTGGCGCCAAGGTCTTGCAAATGGAGGCTATCGCCAGCTGTGAATACCAAGTGATCGAAAGCACCAAGCTTAGTCAAGAGCGTTTCGACAGCTTGTTCATCCGAGAGGTCGAGGGCTTGACCCTCTGCGTTTCCGCCAATCGATTCAACTGCGTTCTGGACTCGTTCCGCGCTGCTCGAGACGATAACGATCGTGGCGCCTTGTGACGCGGTCTGCTCGGCGACCGCAAAACCAATCCCTGAAGAGCCTCCCAGGATGACCACGCGTTTGTTGCGTAAACCGTTTCCTTGTTGCACTGAGTTCACCTTTCCACGAAGTTTGTTCTGCCTACAGCCGAGGATGACTACAGAGATAAATAAGTGATTTCGTCACGAGGTTCATCACGGCACGATGACGGAAAGCAATCGTGTTTCCAAAAGGAATCCAACGCCGAAGCGATGCTGTTTCGGGCGGTGCGCTCCTTGAGGTGACGTCTCGGGGTCAGCTTTGTCGACCGGTATCGACGTATGCGCTGCAGATCGCCGGAGCACTGCGACGCTGCCACGACTGCTCGATCGAAAAACACTTCTGTGGCGGCACACAAAAACGCCGGTCCGCCCGTTATGCTTTTTAGCGGGTGATGTTTGAGTCGCGGACCATCTCTACGAGGGGCTTATCCGAGGCCATCCAAGCCTTGGAAAAGGAGAAGTCTGTCCCGCCCATGACGCTCGCGGAAAGGGCGCTGGTCTATTTCGAGCAGCTCCGCCTGCCCGTCTTTCGTTATCTTCTCCGGAAGACGCGCGATGTTGGGCAGGCGGAAGATCTTACGCAAGAAACCTTCCTGCGGCTGTGCCGGCACCTGCTGGAGGACAGACCACTGGAAAATCCGAAGGCCTGGCTGTTTACGTGGCCAACAATTTGGCCATCGACGTCGCTCGCAGCGACGGCAACTCGATCGACCTGGACGAGCGGACCTGGCGCGAAATCGAGGAGTCGCGCGGCGATTCAGTCCGATCTTGAGGCGTTGGGCATTCAAAACGAGCGGCTGGACCGTCTGCAGATGGCCGTCTTAAATCTCACGCAGCTTCAACGCGAATGTCTGCACTTGCGCGCCGAAGGGCTGCGTCCCATCCCCGCGCCGAACCACGCGAATCGAAATAATGCGGATCTCAGGAAGGTATTGCAAACGGTCTGGAAAAGGTCCCTCTCGTCGACCGCGTAAGGGGCCTCGCTGACACACGATGCCATGGTTCTCTGAACCTTGAAGTATGCCTCGTCCTGTCGTTCGCGCCTCACGCCTC
>JASHRP010000346.1 GCA_030037375.1 Bryobacteraceae bacterium
CCGCTGAATAGAAGCTGCAACGGAATTTCGCCGTCCTGGAGGGCGTGGAAATATTTCGTTGCGGCGACGTTGAAGTCGAAGGTGCACGGCACATGAAGCTCCGCGGTCGTGGACTCGGCGAACGAAGGGATGACCGCGCTTGCGTGGGTCCATAGCAACGGCCGTAGGGTGCGGCTCCAGCGATCGGGTTCGCCGAACAAATCCGGCAACAACGCCTTCTCGGAATCGGCGTAGCGGCGGCGGGTTGTATCGATCTGGATTTGAGCCCGGAGGACGACGCTGTGAATGGTTTCGTTCCCAGCCGTATTCTCGACGCGCAGTTTAAGCGACAGCAACGGCGCTGCAGCGAAGGGAACCGGCTCCACGCTCTCCACACGAAAGTTGAGATTAGGCACGTGCATCCCTCTTCAATTCCGTAAAGAAGGTCCGAATCTTTTCCCACATCTCCGCGCCGCCGAACAGGCCATGCCAATTGGCTCGAATGATTCCAGTCAGTTCGTAGCATTTGTCGATCGGAGCCAGATAGTATTCAGCCGGATCGTCTAGGCGGTTCGCGAGCAACGCCTCGACGTCCGGCTCCAGCATCGCGATCGACGGGTTATCGGCAACAATCCGCTGCCATTCGTCCTGGGGAAGTAGAGATTCCGTGGAACCGGCAGGGCTGGGGTACAGCGCAACCACCGAGCCTTCAACGCTGCTCCGAAAAAAGAAAGCCAAACCGATCGGAATAAGCAGGCTGTCCCACTGGGCGTCGGACAAGATGAAATCGGCTAAGATGCGCGTGTCACGCGGTACACTCTTAAGCCTTGTCTCGCCGCGGGTCAGGAACAGAGCCGCACAGGCATCGCAGGCACAGGTCAAGCGGCGCGATACCGGGTCGACTAAATGCCGGTGACGGCCCGGCAATCCAATGCCGCATAGGTCGCACTTCTCCAGGTTGGTCTGAGCCGAGGTCTCGGGCTTCCGCGCGAAACCGCGCAATACAGTGAACGAGGTCATGGTCTGGCCGCCTTCAGACTGCTTAAGGGCACGAAACCGGACGCCCGCAAGGCTTTCTCCGCGGGTTGCTCCTCAATCACGATTCCAGATGCGTCAGGAGCAGTTGAGAGCAAGGCGTTTCGAACGGCGCTTTCCAGGCCCGGTATATCTCCGCCCGCGATCCTAACCCGCACGGTGCCTTCGCCGATCTCTATCGCTTCGAGGTGCGCCCCGTGCGACCGCAGAACCGGCCGAGCTTGCTCCAATCCTCGCCGCACGCGGGCCTCGAAATCATCAGGATGCAGATCATAGAGCACGAGCAAGCTGCCAATGAGCTCATCGCGCGCCAACATCTCGATCAGACCGGCGCCAGACACCTCCGATTTTGAGAGGATCCCGAGGGCTCTCTCAAATGCGGCGCCATTGAGCTCCATCACCGACTCCAGCAGTTCCCGGACGCTGCTTCGAAGCGCAGGATCGGCGGTGGATTCGACACTCGCGATCAATCCTTCGATGCGGCTGATTCGCTTTTGGAAGCCTGCCGGTTCGCGCATCAGCTTTCAGGCTGGCCGCCGTGATTCCCAAACATCGGAGAATGTACGGTCTTCAAGACCTTACCGTCGCCGAGATACATGTGGACGCCGCACGGCAAACACGGATCGAAACTGCGCACCGCGCGCATGATATCGATGCCTTTGAACTTGCCGGGGCCGTTCTCTTCGAAGATGGGCGTGTTCTGAACGGCGTCCTCGTATGGGCCGGGCGTGCCGTATATGTCGCGGGGGTTCGCGTTCCACGGTGTCGGCGGATACGGGTGGTAGTTCGCGATCTTGCCGCCGCGAATCACTACATGATGCGAGAGCACGCCGCGGACGGCTTCGTGGAAACCGCAGCCAATTGCTTCGTCAGGAACCTTGAAGTCAGTCCAGGTGCGAGTCCTGCCGGCATGCAGTTCCTTCATCGCCTTCTCGGCGAAGTGCAGCGCACAGGCGGCGGCGTAGGCTTGGAAATAGGTTCGCGCACGATCGCGTTCAATCGCATTGCTCCAACGCGGGATTTTCCACTCGAACTCGGTCTCCGGCAGCATCGCGGTCTTCGGAAGATAGATCTTCACGCTGCGGCCGGTGGCCTTGACGTAGCCGATGTCGACTAACCCCGCCAGAGCCGTCGCCCAGAATCGCGCGATCGGTCCGCCACCGGTATCGAGCGCGAGATGCTGTCCGCTTTCCTTGTGGTACCAGCGCGGGGACATGACCCAGGTGTACTTGCCATCGAAATCGCGCTTTTGCGGGCGCGGGATTGTAGTTTGATTCCAAGGATGCCGCTGATCGACGGCATTTCCAAGGGGGTCGGTCTTAACGAACGTCTCGCCTTTGTCCCAATCGTCGTAGTAGGAGCTGCCGAGCAAGATGCGAATGTTCAGATTGATATCGACCAGATTGTGCGTCACAAGCTGTCCATCCACCACCACGCCAGGAGTGACGAACATTTTGTCGCCCCACTTGCCCATGTTCTTGTAGGTGTAGTCGCAGTGATCGGGATCGTTAAACGATCCCCAGCAGCCCAGCAGAATTCTTCGCTGGCCGACTCTTTCATAGCCCGGCAGCGCGTCGTAGAAGAAATCGAACAGATCGTCATGCAGGGGCACGACCTTCTTCATGAACTCCACGTACTTCATCAGCCGCACCATGTAATCGGTGAACAACTGCACCGTGGGCACGGTCCCGACGCCGCCGGGATACAAGGTGGAGGGATGTACGTGGCGGCCTTCCATCAGGCAGAACATCTCCCGAGTCATGCGGCTCATCTGGAGCGTTTCGCGGTAGAAGGATCCAGTAAACGGATTCAGCGCCGTCATGATGTCGGCGATGGTTTTGAACCCATGCAAGTTCGAACCGTTAGCCGGCGTCTTCTGCGCTTTATCCCACACTCTGGGATTGGTCTCCCTCACCATCTGCTCGCAGAAGTCGACCCCTACCAGGTTGTCCTGAAAGATGTTATGGTCGAACATGTACTCGGCGGCTTCGCCCAGGTTAACGATCCACTCGCCCAGAGCGGGCGGCCGGATGCCGAAGGCCATGTTTTGCGCGTAGGTGGCGCAAGTAGCGTGATTATCGCCGCAAATGCCGCAGATGCGGCTGGTAATGAAGTGCGCATCACGCGGGTCCTTGCCCTTCATGAAAATGCTGTAGCCCCGAAAGATCGAGGAGGTGCTGTGGCACTCCGCCACTTCCCGGTTTTCGAAGTCGATCTTGGTGAAGATTCCCAAACTGCCTACAATTCGAGTGATCGGATCCCAATTCATCTCGACCAGATTGCGTTTTTTGGAGGGAGCTTGCGTTGTGGGCTCGGCGATGGTGCTCATGATGAATCCTTTCTCGACTAATAAGCTCTTGGCTGGTATCCGGTGGTCAGCTCCGGCCGGGCATGCCGCCACTTGGGCTCCTCGTTCACGGTCTTGTTGGTCATGGAACGCAATGCGCGAATGGCGCTTCCGTAGACTCCGATCGTCCCGGTCGAGACTTTGGCGCCGGGAGGTTCGTCCATGAACGGCATGAACTTGTCGGGGAAGCCAGGCATCGTGCAGCCGATACAGATACCGCCGACATTCGGGCACCCGCCGATTCCGGCCATCCAGCCGCGCTTGGGAACGTTGCAGTTCACCACCGGCCCCCAGCAGCCGATCTTCACGATACATTTCGGCGAACCGTACTCCTCCGCGAAATCGCCCTGTTCGTAGTAGCCCGCGCGATCGCACCCGTCATGGACCGTTTTCCCGAACAGCCACGTCGGCCGAAGTTGATCGTCCAGCGGGATCATCGGCGCGAGCCCCGCGACTTGATACAGAAGGTAGAGCAGCGTCTCCATGAAGTTGTCCGGCTGAACCGGGCATCCCGGAACGTTCACAATCGGCAGCCCAGCCTTGGAGCGCCATTCCCAGCCCAGGTAATCGGCCAAGCCCATGCAGCCCGTCGGATTGCCTTCCATTGCGTGAATACCGCCGTAAGTCGCGCAAGTTCCCGCGCCGACTACAGCCAGGGCTTTAGGCGCCAGCCGGTCGATCCACTCATTCGTCGTGATCGGCTGGCCGGTTTTCTCGTCGGTGCCAAGCGCCGCCCAATACCCTTCTTTCTTGATGCGCTCATTGGGAATCGAACCCTCGACTACAAGAA
>JASHRP010000347.1 GCA_030037375.1 Bryobacteraceae bacterium
CTGCTCTCGATCGTGCAGATGCCCGGGGGAGTTCCGGTGGCGACGTTCGCGATCGGAAAGGCGGGCGCGACGAACGCGGCGCTGTTTGCGGTTTCGATTCTGGCGACGCGCCGTCCTGAATTGCACGCGAAGCTGCGCGAGTGGCGAGAAGCACAGACGAACCGGGTGCTGAGCGATACGCTGGATTAGATGATTCAGCCGATACTTCCAGGGGCCACGCTGGGCGTGCTGGGCAGCGGCCAGCTCGGGCGCATGTTCGCGATCGCGGCTCGGCGGATGGGATATCGCGTGCATACGCTATCGCCGGATGAAGACACGCCGACCGGGCAGGTTGCGGATCTCGAAATTCAGGCTCCATATGACGATCTGGACGCGGTGCGGAGGTTCGCGTCGGGCGTCAGCGTTGTAACGTTCGAGTTCGAAAATGTTCCGGCGGCGACGGCGCAGGCCGCGTCCGAGCATGCTCCGGTGCGTCCGGCGGGACGGGTATTGCACACGACGCAACATCGCATTCGCGAAAAAACATTTCTTCAGCAAGCCGGATTTCCTCTGACGCCGTTCCGGACGGTGGAAACGGCGGAGGATTTGGAGAAGGCGGTGAAGGCTCTAGGAGCGCCCGCGATCCTCAAGACCGCGGACTTCGGGTACGACGGGAAGGGACAGGCTCGCGTGGAGAGCGCGGAGGAGGCGGAGGCGGCATGGACATCGATCGGGCGAGCGCCGGCGGTGCTCGAACAATTCATTCCGTTCGAGTGCGAGGTGTCCGTGGTGGCGGCGCGCGGAGCCGATGGGGCGTGCGTGGATTGGGGCGTGATCGAGAATCAGCACCGGCGGCACATTCTGGATGTTTCGCTCGCGCCGGCGCGAATCAACGCTGAGACCGCGGGGCGCGCCAAGGAGATTGCGCACAGCGTGCTCGAGGCGTTGGACGTGATCGGCGTACTGTGCGTGGAGTTTTTCGTCGAGCCGGGAGGGCGGCTGCTGATCAATGAGCTCGCGCCTCGGCCGCATAATTCGGGGCACCTGACGGTGGATGCGAGCGCGACCAGCCAGTTCGAGCAGCAGTTGCGCGCGGTGTGCGGGCTGCCGCTGGGGTCGACGGAGTTGCTGCGTCCGGCGGCGATGGCGAATTTGCTGGGCGATCTGTGGGCGGACGGCGAGCCGGATTGGCCGGCGGCGCTGAAGTGTCCGCAAGTCAAGTTGCATCTTTACGGGAAGATGGAGCCGAGGCCGGGGCGGAAGATGGGACATATGACTGCGCTGGCCGCGGACGTAGAGACAGCGTTAGACGTGGTGCTGCACGCTCGGGACGCGGCGGCCCGAGTAGGGTAAAGTCGCGGGCCGGAACTGACGATGGACCGTTAAGGTCCATTTGTGAGTTCCCTCACTGTACCCGCGCCGACAGCCTCAATCCTCGCCCCCGGCCGCGCGCCGGCTGGATGGATCATTTCGCGGCGCGAAGATCTGACGTGGTTCATCGGCTCTTCGCTGGCGGGATATGCCGCGGTCGCGCTGATGTGGGCGGGATTTCCGATTCTGCCTTTGCAGGCGATCTGGTTTTTCGGAATTGACGGACCCCACGTGCTGGCAACCGTGACGCGGACATATTTCGACAAAGCGGAACGGCAGAAGCTGGGGTGGTTCCTATGGATCATCGCGCCGATGCTGCTGGTGGGTCCAGCGGCGGCGATGACCGGGCATGTCGCGCTGTTCTTCCTGGCTGCGTTCGTGTGGCAGCAATTTCACGTGGTGAAGCAGCATTTCGGTTTCGTGATGCTGTACAAGGCGAAGAATAAGGAACGCGATGAGACGGACCGGAAGCTCGACCGATGGTTCCTGCTGGCGTCATTGTTCGCGCCACTCGCGCTGTTCGTCGCGAAGACGCAGAGGGTGTTCGACGGATGGTGGCTGGGGCCGGCGATTCTCCTGCCGTACTCGGCTCTGGCGGTCACATGGCTGGGACGGCAGTTGTGGAAATGGCGGGCTGGAATCGCGATGAACTGGCCGAAGCTCACGTTGCTGGCAGCGGTGGTGCCGTTGCAATGGCTGGCTTTGGGATTTGCGACGCGGTTCGGGATCGCGGGGACTTTAGAAGCGGCGATTCCCTTGGGGTTGTTCCATGGGCTGCAATATCACCGGTTGATGTGGTTCCACAATCGGAACCGGTATTCGACGCCGGAGGCGGCGGAGCGCAACGGATTGGCCGCGAAGCTGGCGACGAACGTGGCGACGTATTTATTGGTCGCGATCGGGTTGCACTTCCTGCTGACGTTCATGCCGCAATTCCTGTTCCCGAGCCAGACTGTTTCGGCGGCAGTGTGGGGAATCGCGTTCACGCATTACTTGCTCGACGCGAAGATCTGGCGGGTGCGGAGCGATAAAGAGCTCGCGGTCGCGCTGCGGCTGGCTCGCTAATTCACGTCGAAGTCGAATCCGCGGGCGACCATGCTGCCGTCGGCGGCTTTCTTGATGACGGCCCGCAGGTGGTAGGAGCCGGGCTTTAGCGCGACGGTCAGATCCCATCTCAGACCAACGACGCGATGCTCGCCCGCCCTCACCAGGTGACCATCCTGATCCGAGATTTCGAGCAAAACGTGATGTTCTATTGAGTCGCCTAGCGGGATACTGAGCCTCACGTCGCGAGTATCCGCAACGCTAAACGAGATCCTAGTGTCGGGATTGCCCTGGCTTGGCGTTTCCGGGATTTGCCGCGCTTTGTCGCGGTCTCCAGAAAAAAGGTTGTCTGAAAGCCACAGGCCATCGGGAATGACGTAGGCCGCCATCCGCTGCAAGAGAGGTTGTAGGCTGTCGCCGAGGCCGGCCGGCCGGGTCGGCTCGACTTGAGTTCCCAGCCGCGATTGAGGCATCGGGCCCGGCGGAGGCGGGGCTGCTTGGGCGACTAAGACCGGGGCCGCAGGCGGATTCGGAGCGGGGATCGAAATCAGAGTTTGCGCGGGCGCGAGCTGAGCCGCGGCGACGAAATAGATCAGTGGCACGGCGACGGCGATCAACGCCAACCAGGCGGCTCCGCCGAACGATTTCGGAAGAGCTCGGGAACTATCGAGGATGCGATTGATTCTCGCCTCCACATTGGCCTCCTTCGCCATCGGTAGGGTAAAGAGACGTGGTTTCATCAGTTACTTGACCTCAAATTCAATCTGCCGATGGACGTTCTTCTGTTTCACCAGGTCTCTGAAGATGAGATCGAGCCGATAGTTGCCGGCCTCAAGTTCGATAGGGACCTCGAACTGCGAACCGGCGACATCGCGGTATCCCGACGTCACCAATTTGCGTTCCTCAGTCGTGATGCGAAAGTAGATCTCGTACTCGCCTGGAGCGCCAAGCGGCATGGTGATAGTGCCGCGACGCACCGGGGAGAAGCTCACGACGGGCTGAGAATCGGCAGCATCGGGCGAGGACACATCGGAGGCATGGGGTTGCTGTATCGAAGGAGGTGTGGGAGGCGGTGACTCCGGCCGTTGCGCTTGGGCCACGAGCGCGGGAGCGTCGGGCGCATGCGGCACGGGGATCTGCATCAACGTCTGCGCGGGTGCGAGCTGGATCGCCGCGACGAAGTAGATCAGCGGCACGGCGACGGCGATCAACGCCAACCAGGCGGCTCCGCCGAACGATTTCGGAAGAACGCGCGAACGATCGAGGATGCGATTGATTCTTGCTTCCACGTTGGCCTCCTTCGCCATCGGTATCGTGAACAGATGGGACCGCATGGTTACCTCACGTCGAAGCGGGTCACTTTGGTCGATATTGTGCCGTCGGCGGTGTTTCTGATGAGGACTTTGAGTTCGTAGCTCCCCGGCTTCAGGGAAAGTGGCACATCCCAGGTTGAGTTTGCGCCGGTGATCCCGTGCCGCAAACCCATTTTGACGCCGCCTCCGTCATCGGAGCTGACTTGGGCGATGGCTTCG
>JASHRP010000348.1 GCA_030037375.1 Bryobacteraceae bacterium
CTCGCCCGTGGCCGAGGAGCACACGTCGCATGTGATCGAGACGCTCAGCCAGATTGGCGCGGAGCGGACTCCACAGATCCTGGTGCTGAACAAAATTGACTTGATTCCGGGTGAGGCCGACCCCGCCACATTGGCCAGGCGCATCTTGGGCGATCCCGAGCATCAACCCGCCGCGGCTGTGGCCGTCTCCGCGCAAACGGGATTGGGCCTTGATGCGCTGCTGAAGAAAATCGACGAAACATTACCGCTAGATCCGGTTTCTGCTTGCCGCTTCCGGTTTCCCGTTTCCGAGGGCGCTCCGCTTCATCTGTTGCATGAGTGCGCGCAAGTAACGGCCACGCACTACCGGAATGGGTATTGCGAGGTGGACGCAATGGCTCCGGATTCGGTTCGACGCCGCCTGGCAAAGTATGCGGTCGCGGGCGGTATTATAAAAGCACTGGGATGAACATCCCCAACCTTTTAACGTTGCTGCGGATCTTTTTTGTTCCGCTGCTAGTGGCCGCCCTGCTGGCCGATGACCTCGGCGCGCGATGGCAGGGGCTCGTCCCGGCCGCGCCCGATCTGTTCGCCCTCGCGATTTTTCTAACCGCCGCCGCCACCGATCTCATCGACGGTTATCTGGCCCGGCGGTGGGGGCAGGTGACCACGGTGGGAACGCTGCTCGATCCGATTGCGGATAAGCTGCTGATCTCGGCCGCGCTGATCTCGCTGGTCGATGTCCATCGGGTGCCGGCATGGATTGTGATCGTGATTATCGGGCGGGAGTTCGCGGTCTCCGGGCTGCGATCAATCGCGGCAGCTTCAGGCTACACCATCCGCGCCAGCGAGCTCGGCAAGACTAAGATGACCGCGCAGGTCGCGGCGATTTCGCTGGTGATCGTCGGGAAGCGTTGGCCCCTGCTCGATCCGCTCGCGCTAGGCGCGATGTGGGCGGTGATGCTCTTCGGCCTGGCTTCCGCTTTGGATTACTTCCGCAAGTTCTGGCGCAGAGTGGACATGCAGATCAAGGTGCGCCGCCGGAGGGAACTCCTGGCGCTGGAACGGAGCGAAAAGCGACTGGCGAAAAAGAGAGCTCAGCGGCCCAGCGGAGTGTTGTCGGGGCCGTTGGAGTAGTGATCCAAATTGCCTACGACGGCAAGATCCGCCGTAGCGGTCCGAAAAAAGCCTGAATGAAATTGGCGGCCGTGTTCGTGGCCGCATCCGCGTCTTCGTGGACGATCGGCACGACGACGCGAACCATCGCGGTATCGGTACGGTTCAGGCGGATCGCGTCGGCCATCACCCAGAACTTCGCGGCGTACTCGCTCGCGACCACGCGCTGCCGGGATTGGTACCAATACAACACCACGCTGCGATCGTCTCCATGCTGCACCACATAGCGGTTGACGACGATCGGTTGTCCATCGCCGATATCGATCGGATACATGTTGGAGCTCAGTTGGGTCCAGCCTGAGCCAGGAAGACAATTCTTGGGCGAATGCGGCGTTTTGCCGTTGCGCAGGCTTCGGAATGCCGCGACCTCGAGCGTGGCGACGCGGCCGGTGGATGGGTCCTTATAGCCGCGATAGAGAAGGTCGTCGGCTTTCAAAACGTCTCTGGTCTCCTGGTCCACGGCGTAGTCCTCGACAAAATCCCACGACCCCATGCTGAGGGGCAACTGCTCTAGCGGGCGGCCTTGGGGAATCGCCTCCGGCCGAATCGAGCTATACAGAACCGCGGCCTGCGCCAGGAGCAGAACGGTGGCCGCCAGCGCTGCCTTGGATTTCAAGAAATCAAACAATTGAAGTCTCCGGTGGCGTGTTCTTCGAAAAAACCCTAAGCGCGCCGAGGATGACGCCGTGTAAGCCGATCAACAGAACGCCGGCGATCACGAAAATCACCCAACCTTCCAGTTCATGAAAGAATCCGTGAGCGAGCTCCGGGTTGATCTCGCTAAGAATTCCCGTGATCGTCACGCGGCCGGCGTTAGCAAGAATCGCGATAGGCAGCGTTGCGCAAAGCAGCACCCAGCGCATCCAAACTCGCCTATCGAAGAAATACGCATAAACCAGCGACAGGAAGGAGAGCGATAGCAGGCTTCGAATACCGCTGCACGCCTCCGCGACCGATAGCTTTTGGCTCGCGAGTTCCAGAATGTTGCCGTCGCGGAGCACCGGGTAGCCGAGCAGATATAGCGTGTTTTCCGCTACCCAGCTCGCGAATAATTGCAAAGGAAACGTGATTTGGTTATAAACTACTTCAGGAATCGGGATCATGAACGGCAAAAGCAGCAAAGGAAACGCCAGTACTCGAACCAGCGCCGTGCCGCCCGTAAGCAGCAATACGCCGACCAGCAGGATCAAGACAGAAGTGCGTTGCAGAAACAGCTCCGCTCCCAGCGTACCTATGTAGCCTTGAGCCAACCCCCATAGCATGATGCCAATGCCCCACCAGGCCGGCTTCAGATCTAGCGCCAGGATTTCATCGCGCTTTTTCCACGCGATAAATGCCGCGACAACCGGAACAAAAAATCCGTGCCCGACATCCTCATCGGTGGCCCAATTATGGACCAGGTTTTTGAGAATCGGAAAGCTTCCGGCGATCAGGAGCGCGCCAAACCAAAGAATCGGTGTCCAAGAAACTGCGTGCGACGACGCGGCTTGACTATGTTCCGGCAGCTTGTCCGCCACGGTCGTCATAATGCCGATTCTATCGCAGCCGGCTTTCACCCATCGCGCGCGGCCATGCGAGTAGCCGCGAAAGCCGCGGGAGTCACCTTAGCTGGCCGACGATACCGTGGAGTTGTTCCTCAGCCGGCTTGTAGCTCGCATCACCAGGCGGCGGGGATCGAGCAGATGCTGCGGGCGATACGCGCGCTGCGACCAGCGGTTGCTCGGGTCGAATTCGACCCCCAGGAAGTATCCAATTTCGCGAAACACGCAGTACTTTACCTGACCGATTAGTTCTCCGCTCGGGTAAGTAATGCGAATGCTGGAACCCAGCGGCACGGGCCGCTCCACCTGCAGACAGGCCCCCGACAGGGAAATGTCCTCAAGATTCGCTACGCCCCGGCGTGAGCGGCTATTCGGGTCCTTCCAGTGGATATCCACAAGGTCCGCACACAGCATTCTCGGTTCTATGCGCCTGTTCAACATGAGTGTCTACCAATTTGATCGGCCCGCACGGCGGATTCGTGAACCCCCGGGCGTTATACAAAATTGCCCTAACCTCCGAGTAAGAGCATTCCCTACCTCCTAACCTAGCAGCTAACCGCTGGTTGTAGGGCGAAACCGGGAGACGTGGTCCACGCTCCCAACGTTGGCCCGGTTGGTACTATGTTGGAGCGAGCCGTAGATGGACACCC
The DNA here is from genome assembly GCA_030037375.1 of Bryobacteraceae bacterium. Lineage (GTDB taxonomy): Bacteria > Acidobacteriota > Terriglobia > Bryobacterales > Bryobacteraceae > Palsa-187. The sequence continues at coordinate 3,347 of JASHRP010000348.1, forward strand.
CTCGGGCCGGATCCAATATTGCGATCTATATCGGCGTGATTCTGGCGTTCGGAGTGGCGGTTCCGTTTGCCAAAGGCCTTGGATTTCTCGATCCGCTGCTGCTGTCGGCGTACGCATGTCTCGGCATCGTCTTCGCCGGACCCGCCGCGGCTCACGCATTCGAGAAGCGGCCCGCCTCCGCCATCCAAGCGATCTGGTGGGTCCTGAAGGCGGTGCTCTTCGGTGAAGCGATCGCGTTGGCGATGCTTGCATGCGGCGTGGGGACCGTATTTCTGCGGAATCGAGCGGCATTCTTCCCTCCCGATCTCGAATCGTTGGCCTATTCCGCGCTGCTGGGTCTGACGGCGTCTCTGGCACTGGCGTCGCTGGCCGGATGGACGGTCTTACAGTTCTCCGGCGGCGCGGCGAGGATGGTCTTGCGGGTGGTCTTTCTCGCGCTGCTAGTGCTGTTTTACCTGCGAGGGCGATGGCTTCCGCAGATTTATTTCACTGGGACTCTGTATTGTCTGGCGCTGAGCGGCGTATTTTTTCTGCTGATGAAGCGGCGGCTGTCATGAACGCTTCGCCCGGTTCGAATCTCTCTTGGCGCACCGTCGCACTACGCGTCGCCGTATTCATCTGCTTCGCGATTATCGGCGCGTACGTCTCTGCCCTGCTGCCGGTTGGGGGGATTCTCCCGCGATCGGTCGTTTTCACTTTCGTTTCCGGAGCCTTGGCCAATGCCGTTTCGGTGCGCATTTTCGAGACGGCGCGCTTTTCGGATTTCGGGTTGGGGTGGGAGGCCGGCGCGGGGCGCGATTTGCTCCGCGGACTCGGATATGGCGCGGCGGCGGCTGCGGGAGTTGTGGCAATGATGCTGGCGCTCGATTGGGCTCGCTTTGAGCCTGCGCCCTCCGATTCGGCGATAACGTCGGTGCTAACGTCCGCGCTTCTGTTTTTCGGCGCGGCCGGCGAGGAGATGATGTTTCACGGCTACGCCTTCCGGCTGCTGACTCGCTACCTCGGTGCATTCGCGACCATTCTTCCGGTCGGCGTGGTGTTCGGGTTCATGCATATGAGCAATCAAAACTCCACGATGCTCGGGGTGATCAACACGATGCTGTGGGGAATCCTGTTGGGCTATGCCTGCTACCACAGCGGCGCGCTTTGGCTGCCGATCGGGATGCACTTTGGCTGGAATGTGGTCTTGCCGCTCGCCGGGGCGAATCTGAGCGGGTTTACAATGAGGGTGACTGGTTACGCCCTGCACCAAACCGCGGGAGTTCTATTGAGCGGCGGGGCTTACGGACCGGAAGGAAGTGTGCTCACCACTGCCGCGGCGGCTGTGTTGTTCTGGACCGTGGGACGAACGCGGGGCGTGACTGAGGAGGAGCCGTTCGGTAGGGCAGCGTAAGGAGGCGAAATGGGAAGGCATCAGGTTCGTTTGTGGGTTCTGCTGATGACCGCTCTCGCCGTGCAGGCCCAAACCAAGAAACAGATCGAGGACCAGCGTATCGAGTTGTTACGTGGATTGGAATCGGAGTTCGCCACTGCCCAGACGTATATCCCCCGCTCGACGCGGCCGCTCGAGTTTGAAGCCGCGACGGGTTATTGGAACAAGGAAGGGTGGCAGCAGATCGGCGACCAGATGGGTCCCGCGGCGCGCGACGGGGACATGGTCCAAGTGACGAAGGTCACGATCGACAAGGATGCGATTGTTCTCGAGCTGAACCACGGCGCGAACGGTCAGCGCGGGCGTTGGTACTCCAACGGAGCAGGCGGCGTCACCGATACCGGAGCGCCTGCTCCGGGCGGCTCGGTTATCGCCGTCCATTACCCGAGCGGGTTGGCCGGAGTCACTTCGGAAAAAGTGAAGGACGCCCTCGCTCCGGTCTTGAGCTTCGATTCGCGTACCGCGACCGGGAATTACGTTGATAAGCTGCCGCCCGAAGTCAAGGCCGCGATCGCGGATAAGAAACCGATCGTGGGAATGACCCGCGATCAGTTGCTTCTTGCCATGGGTTCACCGGTGCGCAAGAGCCGCGAAAACGTCAATGGCGACGACCTCGAATATTGGGTCTACGGCAATCCGCCCGGCAAGGTGACCTTTGTGACCTTGAAGGGTCAAAAGGTGGTGAAGGTGATGGACGCCTACGCCAACCCCGGAGGCTCGGTGGCCGACACGCCGCTCAACCCGTAACGGACGCCTTCCTGCCGAAAAGACGCCGGAGCCGGGTCTCCATCCCATTAGTGGACCGGCGGTTCAAGTCTACGCTCCCCGTTTGAGGTGCTTCGAGACCGCAGCCATCAGTTCGCTCACCTTCACGGGTTTGGATAAATAGGCCTGCATTCCCTGCGCCAGGCATTCTTCGCGAAGCTCGTCCGAGAAGTTCGCGGTCAACGCGAGAATCGGAACGGTGGCGTAGCCGGGCGCCTTGCGCATTTCCACGGCGGCCGTGAGACCGTCCATCCCGGGCATTTGGAGATCCATCAGGACCAAGTCGTACACGTGACGCGACGCCTCTTCCAGCGCCTCTGGCCCGCTCGATACGCATTTCACTTCGATTCCGTGCCGCCGCAGCGCCTGCCGCACCACCGTAAGTCCCACCTGGTTGTCGTCGACCGCCAGAACCGTTGGACCGCCTCCCGGTTGCGTCCGGATTGTGCGCGACCGGTCGGCGCTGGCGCGGCGAAGGGGCAGCCGCACAGTGAAGGAAGAACCTGCGCCCAGCTTGCTTACAACAGTGATATCTCCGCCCATCACGTCCGCCAGCTTGCGCGCGAGGGCCAGGCCCAGGCCAAGCCCAGGGTAGCTGCGCGAGAGGCCTCGCTCCCCCTGTTGAAACGATTCGAAGATCTCTTCAAGCCGGCCCGGTCCGATGCCGATTCCCGTGTCACAGACCTCCATGGATAACCACGGCTCTGCGGTGCCGATCCCTTGTGGCCGCACGCGAACTTCAACCTTGCCCGTATGGGTGAACTTGATCGCGTTCGCGATCAAATGCCCCAAAAGCTCACGCACTCGCGGAGCATCGCCCATCATGGTCTCCGGCAGCGTGGGGTCCAAAGTGAGCAGCAGGGGCAAGCTCTTGGCCTGTGCCTTGGCGAGGTGCTGGGCGACCGCGGCGTCCAACATCTCCCGCACGCTGAATTCGCTGTCGTCGAGCGTGAATTGGCCACCTTCCAGCGCCGCGTATTCTAGCGTCGCGTTTAGGATCTCGAAGAGGTTCTCGGCGCAGAGGCGCGCGGCATTCACGTACTCCCGCTGCTCATCATCCAGACTGGATTCGAGCAGCAGATCCGTCATCCCGATGATCCCCGCCAGCGGCGTGCGGATCTCGTGGTTCAAGCTGGCAAGGAACGTCCCTTTGAGCTGATCGATTTCCTCGCGCGATGCTTCCGCTGCCGTCATAGCCCGACCTGCATGGCCTATCGGCGGAGTCCGAGGAATAGTTTAGGGTGTTTCGCCGATCAGCGCCTACGGCTTTTTGACTGGGGCGCCGCTACCGGGTTGATTCTTATCGTCCGGGGTGGCCTCGTAGGTGATTGTCGACTGCGCCTTGAACTGCTTATAGTCCTCGTAGCGGACAGTCTCTTTCAACCGTACGTCGTAATCCTTGAAATGAAGCGTGGAATTGGCGGTCGTATAGGTCGGGAACCAATACTTGCCGTCGATCTGCTCGCGGTAGGTTTCGAATTTGGGGTAATCCTCGCTACCTTTTTTGCGGTTCGCGCCAACGCCTCGCCCGTATGACTTGACGATCTGAAGATCGCGGTCGTCCACCCAGACCTCGCCTGAGAAGTATCGTTGGCCGGGTTCCGGCTTCTTGGGCTTGACGGCGAAAACGTAAGTGGTGATCTCGTCCACCGCTTGCCGCCCCAGGTAGCGGACCCAGTACTTCGGGAGCTCCTCGCTGGTCAATACGAAAGGCTGAGTGCTGCGCAGGTCTTCCATGTCTTCCGGAGTCAGCGTGACCTCAGTCAGCGTGGAGACGGGAGAATAAGTGACATGCTCCGTGCGTTTACCTTCGGCGTCGAAGACGATATCGGACACGGTCTCCCACTTCCCGGTGGAAGCGCCTGAGGCATCGAGGGTCTGGATCCGAGCGGTTTGCTTGTAGGTGTAAAGTTCCCGCGCCTTGGCGAATTCCGACTCCTTCGCCGAGAACTTCTGAATGACGTCGTTGACGCGATCCTCCGTGAGCTCCTTCGGATCCGCGCCGAAAAGTGACGCCGCGCCCAGAATCGCCATTCCCGCGACTGCCAAACGGCTCAACGCTCCATGTAATTGCATGCGACTACCTTTCTACTGACGAACGTACCTCACGCGCGGCTTCCGAGCAACTGCCGCGCGATGGTGACGCGCTGCATATTGCTGGTTCCTTCATAAATTCTGCCGATCTTGGCATCGCGATACAGCTTTTCGACCGGATAATCCCTGGTAAAACCGGCGCCGCCGAAAATTTCGACGGCGCGCGAAGCAACCCGCTCAGTCACCTGCGAAGCGAAATATTTCGCCGTCGCTCCTTCGAAAGCCACCGGTTGGCCGGCATCCCGCATTCGAGCCGCGTTGTAGACCAGCAATCGAGCGGCTTCCACATCCACGGCCATCTCCGCGAGGTCGAATTGGACACCCTGGAACTCCGCGATCGGTTTGCCGAACTGTTTACGCTGCTTCGCGTATGCCAGCGCATGTGCGAGCGCGCCCTCGGCCAAGCCCAGCATCTGCGCTCCGATCCCGATCCGGCCCTCATTCAGCGTTTCGATCGCGATCTTGTAGCCTTTGCCTTCCTCGCCAACCAGATTGAATTTCGGGACGCGGCAATCGTCCAGGATCAGCTCGCAAGTCGAAGATGCGCGGATGCCAAGCTTATCTTCTTTCTTGCCGACGCGGAACCCGGGAAAATTGCGCTCGACCAGGAAGGCGGTGATGCCTTTATAGCCCGCCTCCGGGTTCACCGTCGCAAACACGAGGAAAAACTCCGCTTCCGCCGCGTTCGTGATCCACAGCTTCCGGCCGGTCAGCCGGTAGCATTCGCCTCCATCGGCCGCGCGCGTGGCAAGGGCGAACGCATCGGAGCCGGAACCGGCTTCCGAAAGCGCATAGCTCGCGACGCTGCTCTTCGCCGCGCGAGGCAGCCAGCGCCTGTGCTGCTCGGCCGTGCCCCATTTGAGAATCGCGTTGTGAAAGAGCGTGTTTTGAACGTCGACGATCACCGCCGCCGAGGGGTCGACCTTGGCCAGCTCTTCGATAGCCAAAATCGATTGGAAGAAGCTCCCGCCCTGTCCGCCGTACTCCTCCGGAATCTCGATCGACATCAGCCCGAGCTCGAACAGCTCCCGAAGCAGATCGGCGCGAAACGCGCCTGTTTCATCCATGGCGCGAACGTGCGGGGCCAAATGCTCCTGCGCGAAGCCGCGGACCGCTGCGTGAAACATCGTCTCCTCTTCGCTCAACCGAGTGAGCGGAGGGGCGGCGGCACTGTTTCCAGCGGCCAGCATCACTTCGATTGTATATTGAACTCTTGAATCTGCTCGAAGCCGCCCGGGCGCTAAGACAACGGAAAATCTCCTCGGTCGAACTCACGCGGAGCGCGCTCGACCGCATCTCTGAATTGAATCCGGCGCTGAACGCGTTCATCACCGTGACCGGGGATCGCGCGCTGGAGCAAGCCCGAAACGCCGACGACGAGCTGGCGGGGGGCATTTATCGCGGTCTTCTGCACGGCATTCCGATCGCGCATAAAGATTGCTTCGCGACCGCGGGCATTCGAACCACTGGCGGATCGAAAATTCTGGCTAATCGAATTCCGAATCACGACGCGACCGTCGTGACCAAACTCGATCAGGCGGGCGCGGTGATGTTGGGCAAGACCAATCTGCACGAGCTGTGTTACGGCATCACGTCGACCAATCCTCATTTCGGAGCTGTGCACAATCCCTGGGACCCGGAACGGATTCCCGGAGGGTCCAGCGGCGGGTCGGCTGCGGCTGTAGCAGCCGGCTTGGTGTTCGCCGCGAGTGGAACCGATACCGGCGGATCGATCCGCGTGCCTGCGTCATTCTCCGGAGTGGTCGGCCTCAAGCCGACCTACGGAGTCGTCAGCCGGCGCGGTCTTTTGCCCCTTGGGATCACGCTCGATCACGTCGGACCGATTGCATCTACCGTTCGCGGCGTTGAAGCGTGCTTCCGCGCGATGGCCCCCCACGTTCTCAATGTCGAGCGTGAACCGAATCGCGATGGAATGAAGGGCCTGCGCATCGGCGTTCCCGAGAACTTCTTCTTCGAACGGCTGGCGCCGGAGGTCATGGCGGCGGTGAGGAAAGCGGTACAGACAGCAGCGGCGCTGGGCGCCAGCGTGCGCGAAGTGCGGGTTCCCGGAATGGAGGAGCTCAACACGATCGGGCGTATGATTCTATTGGCCGAAGCGGCCAGCATCTGGAAGGCCCGTCTTGACCGGCCCCAGGATTTCGGAAGCGACGTCGCGACCGCCCTTCAGAAAGGTTTGGAAATCTCCGCCGCGGACTATCTCGATGCTCAGCGCCAGCGGCGCGGCATTTTCCGGATGCTCGATCCGCTCTGGACCGAGATCGATTGCCTGTTCACTCCTGCGACGCCGGCCACCGCGCCGAAGATTGGCGATACCACGATCCGCATCGGCGGTGTTGAGGAGGACGTGCGAGTTGGGAGCACGCGGCTGGTCCGGCCGTTTAATGTGATCGGATGGCCCGCGCTCGCAATGCCGTGTGGATTTTCAGAAGCTGGCTTGCCCATCGGTTTGCAGATCGTGGCCGCGCCAAGGAATGAGGAGGCGCTATTCCAGGCCGGCGCAGCGCTTGAATACGCGTTGGGATTTTCACAACGAGAATCGCCTATCTCGTGAACCAATAACCGGCCCCTCCGGCCACGGCCCAAATCGCGAATGGGATGGCCAGCCGCAACACGAAAGCCCGGGTACCGCTTAAGGCCGCCAATGCCACCTTCAGCGCCGCGTTCGATGCGAGTGCAAGCAGAATCGCCAACTCAGCCGAGCGGATGTTCAGCATCATCGAATGAACCAGGTCCGAGGCGGGCGCGATGACCGTTGCGACGTCCACCAGCCCCCCGAGTAAACTTGTCCCAACGAATGCTTGTGGTCCTGCTTTCGCCGCGGCAGTCTTGGTCAGGAACACAATCAAGGTGAACAAGGCTCCGAATTTCAGGGCGGGCTCAATGCGGAAGGGATTTTCGTGCTTAACGGGCTCGGGGGCTTTCGGCGCTTCGGTCTGGCGAGCCAGCCTGCCCGCGATCCATGCCATCACAATCGCCGCGGCCAACATGAGTCCAAGAGGCAGCGCGCACGCTATCGCCAATTCCTGGTTCACAACCAGGACCAGCAGAAATGCTCTCGGAAATTGGACGGCATTCGCGATCAAGAACCCGCGCATCAGTCCGTGCAACGATTCCGGCCGCTGCTTGCTTAGATGGGCCAGATGCAGAGTGACGGCGGTCGTGGAAGCGAGCCCGCCAAGAATGCTGGTGTACACCAAGCCGCGTTCGGCGCCCAGAAATTTTTCCAGGAAGTAGCCGATGTAGGAAATCGACGAGATCAGGATCACGAACATCCACACCTGCCGCGGCGAAAAGAATAAATACGGTCCGAAAGAGCCCTCCGGCAGCAGCGGATAAATCACCAGCACGACGGTCACGAACGCGAGCGTAGCGTTGAACTCCGGCTCCGTGATCGTCTCCCGTAGCAGATGTTGAAGCCTTTGCTTCGCTTCGAGGAATGCCGCGATCAAGATGGCCGTAGCGAGCGCGATGGGCTCGCCCAAACGGAGATCCGAAGATGCGGCCAATAGAGCCAGCAAGAACGTCGCGATGCCCGCAAGTTCCGTCGTGATGCCGGCGCGTTTCTCGCGCTCCTCATAGTGGAATACGGTCAGCAGCGCGGCGGTCGCAAGCAGGCCGGACGCGGACAAATACGGATTTGCAAGAAGGCCGCAGGCTCCGCCTCCCAAGGCGATCAGCAGGAAGTCGCGCAATCCAGGGTGATCGCCGGGCGTCGCCTCGCGCTGTGCGCCGATGATCGCGCCTGCCAGCAGCGCCGCGGCCAGATGCGCAACGGCGTTAGGAAACGGCAAACCGGTCGGCACGATGTTAGATTATAGACCCGTGGCTCTTATTAAATCGGATTTTCGGGCCACTTATGTTTGGGATAGCGGCGGGACAATTCGCGCCGCACCTGCGGATAGAGCCGCTCCCAGAATCCAGCGAGGTCGCTGGTCACCTGTACCGGACGCCGGTTCGGAGCCAGCAGATGCGCCACAACAGCGGTCTTGCCGATGCGCGGCGTCTCCCGAACGCCGAAGAAATCCTGAAGCCGCGATTCGATCCACGGCGGCTTTCCGCGCTCATAGTGAACTTTCACTTGGCGCCCGCCCGGTAGCGTGAGTCGCTCCGGCGCGAGCCGGTCGAGGCCCGGCGGCCGCAAGCAATCGAGCAAGCGCGCCGAGGCCAGGTCCGCGAAGTTGGATCGTCCGCGGCAGAGGGCTTCCAGTCCCTTTCGAGCATCGATCTCAATGCCGGCAAAGACCGACCGCGCTTCCAATTGCGCAAGTTCCTCTCTATCCACGAAGCGGCCGATATCGGCCTCAAGCGCCTTCGATGCCAACAGCGCACAAGCCTCTTCCGAACCCGCCGCGGGCGCGCGCGTCTCTTCGATGACGAGCTGGTCGTATAGCAGCGCGGTGACCTGCTCGACTCGCTCCGCCGTCCGATTCCATTCATAAATAGTTCTTTCGGTCGCATGGTCCAGGAGCCATTCCGGCTCAATAGCCGCCGCCAGCCGGACCAGGGGAACGCCGTGATCCCGCCGCTCTTCGACATCCAACGCGACCAGGAATTCGTGGCGGCAATCCGGCATCCGTGCCGAGCCTCCCGACGACAACAGCAGCGTGCCATCGCGAGTATGCCTTGCGACGCGGTCGGGGAACGCGGCAAGCACGGATTGCAAAATCGCGGAATCTCCGGCCGTCCGGTCGCGCGCTAGCATGCGCTGCCTCAACTGATCGAATACGCGCCGCGTCTGCGGCTGCCAATCCGCTTCCATCAAGCCGAGCAAATCCGATGACCCTCGCTCACCGGCGCTGAGTACAGCCGCCGCCGCACAGCCCTTTGAAGGGACTCCTCGATCAGCCGATTCGATAAGCAGCTTCGCGAGACGAGGAGGCAAGGGCAGTTCCGCCATTTCCGGCGTTGCTTGCAAACGATCGAGGAGCGTGTTCGCCGCCGCAAAAGCGGCTTCCGGCGGAGCGTCCAGCCATTCCAATCCTTCGACGTTCATCGCGCGCAGTTGCAGCACGATCTGGGACAGTTCGCGCCGCAGGATCTCGGGCGTATCGGCCATCGGGCGTCGATGAAAATCTTCCGCGGTATACAGCCGGATCACGCGTCCTGGCGCGGTCCTTCCCGCGCGGCCGGCGCGCTGCACTGCCGATGCCTGGCTGATGCGCTGGACATGTAGAGACGGAATCCCGGTCCACGGCGAATCCGCCGCGACCCGCGCGAAGCCGCTATCGATCACCGCTGTGACTCCTTCGATGGTGACCGAGCTCTCGGCTACATTGGTCGATAGGATTACCTTCCGCTGAGCCGCCGGCATGACGGCGCGATCCTGCTCCGCCGGTGAAAGATCGCCGTGCAGCGGCAACACCAGCAGGCCAGCGCGGCCGGCAATCCCTTCGATTGCTCGACTCGCCTTGCGGATCTCCGCGGCTCCCGGAAAAAATACGAGCACGTCGCCCGTCAGCTTCTCCCTTAGCAAGCGCTCCAGTGCCGCAGCGACTTGATCCTCCAACGCGGCCGCAGAATGCGGCGTGTATTCGATCTTCAGTTCATATAGCTTTCCTTCCGACCGCAGCACGGTACAGTCTTTGAGGAACCGTGCAATGTGCCCGGCATCGAGCGTGGCCGACATCACGATCAGCTTCAAATCTGGACGGCCTGTAGAATGGAGCCGCTGCAACAGCGCCAGCGCCAGATCCGCGTCGAGATGCCGCTCATGAAACTCATCCAGGATCACGACGCCCACGCCTTTGAGCAGCGGATCGGAGATCAGACGCCGCGTCAATACACCTTCGGTGAGGAAACGGATCCTGGTGCGCGGCCCGCCTACGCTTTCGAAGCGGACCTGATAGCCGGCCGTCGCGCCCAATTCCTCGCCCAATTCCCGCGCGACGCGTCGCGCCGCCATGCGCGCGGCCAGCCTTCGAGGTTCGAGCACCAGAATCTCGCCGTGCACATGCGGTAAAAGCGCGGGAGGCACACGAGTGGTTTTACCCGCGCCCGGCGGGGCTTCGATCACCAAGCTGCGCCCCCGCCGGAGCTCCCCTGCGATCTGCGGAAGAACTTCGTCT
>JASHRP010000349.1 GCA_030037375.1 Bryobacteraceae bacterium
GGTTTCAAATCGTGGCTCAGAAGCAGAATCCGAATGGTTTCCCTTCCTACGCGCGGAACCAGTTTGCGCTTGACGGCTTCCTGGGCCACCAAACGCACCGTCCATCGGGCCCGGCCTTCCGGCGGGCTGCTGCATACCATGGCGATCAAACGTTGTTTCTGGCTATCGTCGAGCACCTCGGCTGCTCCAGGCCGCGGCCTCTCATACAGCGCCTGCTCCAAACCACCTTGCTGATAACGGCGGCCGAGGTTGCGGATGGCTTGTGCGGTAAGCGGAATCGCGCCGGCAATCCGGGGTGCCGAGGCGCCCTTGGCCAATTGCAAAAGAGCCAAGGCCCGCAGAACAACACGAACTTGCTGGACTCCACCGCTCACCAACTCCCGCAGTTCTTTCTGATGCTTCCTAGAAACTTCAATCTGAAGGGCTGGACGGGCCATACCCTAAGTATGCGCCAAAACATCTCCAAATGGAATTGTTTATTACCAACTCTTCAAGCGGTCAGAGACGTAGTGAGGACCGGAGACTATATGGCCGCGACGTTACGAACGGCCAACTTATCCGAGGCGAGATAATGCCTCCGGACGCTGCCAGTTCGCTTATCGCCGAGTTGAACAGCATCTCGGGCCAAGCTCCGCCGTCTGCCGAGGTTGCACAAGTTACCCCGCCTCCTCCGGTCGAAGCTGCTCCGGCCCAGCCGCAGCAGCCGCAAACTTCGGATCAGCCGGCGCAAGCTCCGTTGCCGCAGACCGCCAGCCCCTACCCCTTGATCGGCTTAGCGGGCTTGGCAGTGATCGGGTTGTACGCAGGACTTCGTCTGAAGTTCCTGTCGTAACAACTGTTGATCCTTTTTTGTTTCGGTCGCCGCTGAAGTCGAAGTCGACGCCCGTGCGACGCGAATCGCATGAGTTCTTGACCCGCGGCGACCGACTCTTAGGTAGAAAACATCCAGGAGTCACCTATGGAAGCCGGGCAAACGCGTTCGAGAGACTCCGATCACGCCGCATAAAATCCTAGAGCTACGCTAGGGCTCTGCTATTCAAGTGGATGCCAGTCGATCAACGTTTGCTTGAGCACCCGTCCGAGCTTAAGAAACTCGCCGTAATTCGACGGCTTACGGAAGAAGACTGCTCCGTATTCAGACGCGCGCTGACGGTCTTCAGGCGCGTCGGACGAGGTAGCGATTACAACAGGAATCGCGTGAAATTTCGCGCTCGCCCGCAGACGCTTCAGGACTTCATAGCCGTCCTTCTTCGGCAGGTTAAGGTCAAGCAATACGAGGTCCGGCGAAGGCGCGGCAGGATCTGCTTCGGCCTGCTCGATAAAAGCCACCGCCAGTTCGCCGTCAGGGACAACGTGCACCTCAAAGGGGAGTTGCTCCATCCGTACCACTTCACGAATGAGCAACGCGTCTGGCAGGTTATCTTCAGCCACCAGAAGATTGAAAAGTGGCGCGCCGGACAGGCCGGGCTTGCTTGGGGACGCTGAAGTAGAAGGTAGATCCTTCTCCTGGTTTCGATTCGAGCCAAATTCGCCCGCCATAACGCTCCACGATCCGTTGGCAAATGGCCAGTCCGATCCCGGTGCCGCCGTGCTTCCGATCATGAGACAGCCGCTTGAATAAGCCAAAGATCTTCTCCTTGTACTCGGGGGGGATGCCCATCCCATTGTCCTTCACTGCGAAGCGCCACATGTTACCGTCATCGCGGACGGAAATGTGGATGCGGGGCGGCTTGTCCGACCTGTATTTGATGGCGTTGGCAATGAGATTCTGAAAAACCTGCTGCAAGTGAACCTCGCCCATGAATACCTCGGGCAGACTTTCAGCGGTCACCTCGGCGCCGCTCTCGCGGATGCTTTCGGTCAGCGCGGAAAGGGAACGTTGCAGGGCCTCCTCCGCTTTCACCGGATTCATCCTCAATTCAGCCAAACTCGCTTGGGTATAAGCAAGCAGATCGTCGACTAGGCGCGCCAGCCTCTGCCCCCCTTCCATCAAGAATCCGAGAAACTGCTTTCCCTCCGTATCGAGAACCTTGTCGTAACGCATCGCCACGATCTCGCTATAAACGGCAACGTTGCGGATAGGCTCCTGAAGATCATGGCTTGCGGAATAGGCAAACTGCCGGAGGTCCTCGTTAGCCCGGCGCAGTTCCTCCTCTTTCTCTTTCTGCTCGTCGATATCGGTGTTCGAGCCAATCCACATGGTGATCCGCCCTTCGCCGTCGCGCATGGCGAGGGCCCGGCTCAGATGCCAACGGTAGACACCATCGGCCTGACGAAATCGCTGCTGGTGATGGAAGGGTTCACCCGTTTCGATGGAGCGTTTCCACTCGCGGAGGTTGCCCTCCAAATCGTCGGGATGGATGAATTGGGTCCACCCCCATCCTTTCACTTGATCGAAGGTCAATCCCGTGAACTCCATCCATTGAGGATTGAAATAATCGACTTCGCCCTCAGGCGTGGCGGTAAAGATCTTTTGCGGCATCGACTCGGCCATGAAGTGGAAGCGCGCGCGTTCCGCTTCGACTTCGTGAAGCGCTCTTTTAAGATCAGCGTCGCGCGATTGGATTCCGGCCAGCATGTCGTTGAAGCGGTCGACGAGAACGCCGAGTTCGTCGCCGGACATCTTCTCCGCCCGAACCCCATAATCTCCGGTCTCTGCAACGGCGGTGGTCGCACGCACAAGCCGCGCAATCGGCGTCGCAATCACCGCGCGCAAACCGTTCGAAAGCGCGAATGCTAGCAGGATAGAAATCAGGAATACCCCGAAGATCGTGCTGCCGTAAAGCCGCATACGCTCATTGACTTCGCCCAAATCATAGAGCAATACGAGCGTGCCTAGCTGCCGGCCGTCTAAAAGGACGGGCTGGGTGAGCGATAATTCGCCGGAAGGAGTGCCAAGAACGTCTTGGCCTCGCATCTCCGGACAGCGGAAGCCGCCGCTGGCGGAATATTGTGCGAAAACCCCGGCATTCGCCGGTCCAGCGTTTCGATAAATACATGCGCCCTTGATATGGGGGCGCTCTTTAAGGGCGCTGAGCGTCTGAGCGGCAGCCACAGGATCGTTGAACGCCAGCGCGGCGGTGCTGTTGTCCGCTATGACGCGCACAAGGACGGCAAGGTCGCGGCGCAGATATCCGCGAAACAGCAGTGAGTCCGCGACCACGTTGCCGATGCCCGCCAGCAGCAGAGCCAGGCTCGCGGTTGCAAGCGTGATGATGAGCAGCTTCTGCTTGATGGGGAGGTCGCGAAGCCGGGGCATGGCTATTTCACCACCTCCCGGGCAACGCTCAACAGCTTGGAACTGAGCTTCAATCCGGATTTTTCGGCCGCGGTCTGATTGATGTCAAAGCGAACGCGCCGGTCTTCGAGTACAAAGGCAATCGTGCCTCCGTCTTCGAGGAAGCGATGCCCTTCGCCGACGGTCAATACTCCGGGAGCCACTCCCTCAAGAAGTTTGGCGGCGCCCTTTAGGTCCGGATCGACGAATAGAACCCGGCATGTTTGCGGCACGGGAGGACCATTAAAGCGGCGTACTGCCAAGCGGTGGCCATTGGTTGCTTCGCCCTGTATCACATCATCAAGAGCGCGGCCGAACGGGTCCTTGCCGAGGACGCAGATTTCAAGCGGGGCCTGTGGATCGGAAAATGAGGGCGCCGGCCACTCGGTAAACCGAGTGAAGTTCAGCAGGAACGCCGCCTTGACCTGATATTCGAGCGTGGCTTCCGCCGCGCCCGCGAAATGTGCAAGAACCGCCAAGCCCAAAGTGAGGACGCCCAAGGCGAGTAAGACTCGTCTGGATGCCCTCAAATCCGTTCGGACTTGCCGGTTCGCGACAGCGGCCATCGGCTTACTTCGTCCATGCCAGGGTCGCAAAGACATTGCGGCGGATGGCAACCGGCGGACCAGGGTCCCCAGCGTATTCCACGTGCCGGGGCTGAAGGAGGTTACGCCCGGCAACGGAGAACTCGACGTGGGGTCTGACTTGCCAAGCGATCCGCGCATCGCCCGTCGAATAGGCGGGGGCGCTAACCGCGGGAAGGGCGCTCACGTAACGGTACACCAAATCCAGTTTTGGCTTTTTCCCGAGGTCGAACCCGGAGAGGAGATCGGCCTCATGCCGCGGGCTGGCCCCCACGACGCTCGCAGGGGTTGCCCCCAAGGCAACTCCCGGTGCCCTTGAGAGGTTCATGTTGAGGAAGGAATAAGAGCCACGTAGGCGCCAATAGTCTTTAGGGCGCCATTCCGGGGCAATTTCACCCCCCGTGGTCGCACCGTACAGGCTATTGCCGAACTCCGCCGGCAAAAGGTAATTCGGGGGCGGCTGCGGAGTGTTGATCGGAAACGGAAGTGTCGTCTCCAGGGAAATCGGGCCGGCCAGATCCTGGCTGAACAGATCGTGGTAGTGGTTGAAGAAAGCGGCAAAATCCACATACACGCTCTTTGTGATCAACTGGCGGTATCCGGCCTCATAACCGTTGAGCAGCTCCGGAGCAAAGTCCGGGTTGGCGTTGAAGCGAGCAAACGTTTCCACGCCGTTCGCGGTTCCCAGAAAACTTGAGAGATAGAAGTCCTCTTCAGCGTCGGAAGGTGTGCGGACCGCATGGGTGAATGCCGCCCAGAATGTTTGACGATCGTTGGGCGTCCAGGTCAATCGCACGCTGGGCTCAGTCTGGACACCGCTGGTGTAGTTGGTATGAAGCAGTTTGGTGCCAACGCTGAGTTGGAGCTTGTTCTCCGCCAGAGTGATGTCGTCCTGAATGAAACCTGACGCCAAATAGTCGGTGCGATCGGCCGGGCTGAACACAAGTCCGGAGACAACTTCCTGGAAGTGGCCGGGATAGACACGGCCCTCCACTCCATAGGTCAATGAATGACGGGCCGAGACTTTCCGCCGCGCCTGAAAATCGAGATCGAAGGTATTCAGCCTATCGCCGAAGTTAGGCTCATCGCGATTCGTGCGGTCGTAGTACACCTGAAGCTGGAAGTCGTTCGCGTCAGTCAGCTTTCTGGTCCAACGGAGCAGTAGGTTTCCGCCCGACAACTGCTCGTACCCGTCCAGCGTCTCGTTGAGGGGCGGAACGTAAGTGCTCGCTGTCACGCGCTCCCCGTCCTCCTGCCGGTAGAGATCGCCCTGAAACGTCAGGGTGTCCTTATCGTTCCAATTCCGATCCATCCGGAATCCACCTTGGCCCCCACGCCAGGCATCGAAGTTGTCATTGTCGGCATGGTCTTCCGGCCCACGCGTGAAAGCCTTTCCATAGAAGCGCCAGGTGAGTCCGTCGTCATCGCCGCCGCCCAGGCGAAAATTGGCGAAGCCCTGTTCCACATTTCCGCCTCCAGCCGAGGCGAAAATGCCCTTCGTATCTTTCGAGCTCTTGGTGATAATGTTGATCACGCCGTTAACCGCATTCGGTCCCCAGATAGTGCCGCCTGGGCCGCGAATCACCTCAATCCGGTCGATGTCCTCCAGGAGCGTGTCCTGTACTTCCCAGTACGTTCCGGCGAACAGCGGAGTGTAAACCGTCCGGCCGTCAATCAGAACCAGCACGTCCCTGGAAAGCCGGGTTCCGAAGCCGCGAATCCCCACCGACCATTTACTGCTGTCGATCTGCGCGACCTCCACTCCGGGCGCGAGCCGAAGCGCATCAGGGATGGTCGTCACGCCGGATCTCTTAATGTCCTCGCCGGTGATGACGTAGATCGCCGCCGCCGTCCGGAACGCGGGTTCGGCTTCCTTTGAGGGAGTTGTGACCTCGATCTGAGAGAGTTGCTCCAGGCTCAGTTCCTTGAGCGTTGCGGGATTGGGGCCTTGGGATGGATTGGCGTTTTGGGATGGATTGGCGTTTTGGGATGGAGGGTCGTCTGCCCCGCTCCCGGAACAAGTAACAGTGCGGACACCAGCAGTGCGCTCAGAGGATAAGAGCGCACTGCTCCGGCACGCTCGATCCCTGAAATCAAGCAAACACTTCATTTTGCGGGGCATGGCCCGTCGCCGCCGGTGAAGCAAAACGGGGCGAAACTGAGCCTGTCGTTGTTAGATCGTTCTCGTAAAGATATGTTACAAAAAGGTACCCGCCCGCTAGCTTAAGCGATTCCGCAGCAGCAGAATCAATTGCATTGATTGCATCTATCAGTTCCAGCGGGTTGACTCCGTGTCGGAACTATGACAAAAGACATAGAGCTGTTCTCGCAAAAAAGTCGGGAGTCCAAGTCGGACGGGTGAATCGCGGTCGCGGGGTACTTTTCTTCGTTCACCTGTTTTGACGGGTTCTAAGGGGGGAATCTGTCATGAAGCGAATTTCGCTTGTAGCTGCACTTATTTTGTCCGCATCCGCGGCCTTTGGTCAAACCGCGTCGGCCACCGTCACGGGAACCATCACGGATGCGCAGGGAGCCGTTGTTGCCAATGCTCCCGTCACGCTCAAGAACGTAGAAACGGGAACGGTCTACACTGGCTCCAGCTCGGATACCGGGAACTACACAGTGCCGCAATTACCGGTCGGCGATTATACCTTGACCGTCACCGTTGCCGGGTTCAAGACATACTCCCACGCCAATTTCCACTTGGCGGCGGAGCAGACCTTGCGCGAAGACATCGGGCTTCAAGTGGGCCAGACGAGCGAGGCCGTGACCGTCACGGCGGAGGCCTCGCTGCTGCAAACCGAAACCAGCGAACTGGCTGGCAACTTTACCCTGAAGCAACTGGACGACCTGCCGCTTCTCACGGTGGGCGCGACCAATGACGGTGTCCGCGATTATTTTGCCGCCTCGCGCCTCCTTCCCGGAGTTCAGTACTGCGATAGCGCCACTTGTCCCGGCGGGGGAAGCGGCAACGCCATCACAGTCACCGTCATCAATGGAACTCCCAACAACTCACTTACGACTCGACTGGACGGCGCAACCATGAACCCCACCAGCTCTCGACTTGGGGGCGCCACCATGGAGACGCAATCCTCCTCCGAGGCGGTCCAGGAAGTCAACATCCTGACCAGCAGCTTCGCTCCGGAGTTCGGGGCGGGCGGTGGAGCAGTGGTGAACGTGGTCACCAAGAGCGGAACCAACGATCTCCACGGCACCCTTTATGACTACCTGGTCAACACGGCGCTGAACGCCGCTCAGCCGTACACTGGACTGAAGAACGCGATTCACCAGAACGACTACGGATTCACAGTCGGAGCTCCCGTCTGGATCCCCAAGGTTTACAACGGCAGGAACCGGACTTTCTTCTTCGTTAGCTTCGAAGAGTTCTATCAAAATCTGATCAACGACACCACCCCGGCGACGGTGCCCACCGCAGCCTACCGAGCCGGAAATTTTTCCAACCTCATCACCGCCGAAAATCGCCTGGTGACGACTGCATCCGGCACCTATACGGACCCGCTCGGCCGTACCATCCAAAGCGGCACGATCTTCGACCCGAGTTCTACAATGACGGTCAACGGCGCCCAGGTTCGGAATCCGTTCCCGAACAATACGATTCCGGCGACAGACTTCGATCCTGTGGCCGTCAAAATTCTCGCGATGGTTCCGCAACCACTGGGTCCGCTAGCCTCTCAGGTGGGCTCCAACTATCTCGCGCCGTACGTCGGAAGCCGCCGATCCTATATTCCGTCGATCAAGGTCGATCACAATATAGGCTCGAAGCTGCACGCGGCCTTTTACTTCCAGAAGACCAGCACCTCTACCCCACGGACCGGCACGGGCGCTGACGACTTGCCGAATGATATTACCGTTTCGGGAACTTCCGGCAATGCGGCCAGGACCTACCGGCTCAACCTGGACCACACCGTGACACCCCGGCTCCTGATTCACTACACATTGGGTTGGAACGACTCAGACTTCTTGTTGGGACCTGAGGACTTCCTGAACATCCAGCAAACGCTCGGCCTAACGGGAGCGACGTCTCCAAGCCGCGGTCTCCCGCTCATTGCTAGCGGCGTCTCATCCAATTCGGCAGAGGGCGGCATGAACAATCTAGGCCCGCAATATGACCAGCATTTCTGGGAGCGCCGTCCCTCGTTGGTTTCCTCCGCCACATACGTGCTCGGCGCGCATACCTACAAGGTCGGGGTTGAAATCCGGCAGATGAAGTATCCCAATTTCAATTACACGTACACCGCCGGCGAATACACCTTCGGTACGACCACCAGTACCGGCAACGCTTCGAACTACACCACGCAGACCTCGCTGAACGGCGTCACCGTGTCCAATGGCTTCGCTGGATTCGGATTCGCTTCGTTTCTGCTCGGCGGCGCGCAGGCAATCGCCGTGAACGCGCCCATCAACCTCATGACCGAGAACTACCAGAGCGCTCTCTACGCGCAGGACTCCTGGAAAGTGACTCGCAAATTGACGCTGGACTATGGCTTGCGCTGGGACTACGGAACCTACCAGAAGGAACAATTCGGGCGTTATGGAGACTTCTCAGCCACCGTCCCGAATCCTTCGGCTGCCGGACGGGATGGCGCAATTATTTATGAGGCTAACTGCAATTGCAGTTTCGCCCACAACTATCCGTATGCGATTGGGCCGCGTCTAGGTGTCGCTTACCAGCTTGATCGCAACACCGTCATTCGCGGCGGTGTTGGCGTAGTTTACGGCTCTCTTGACGCTTCCGCGGCTACCGGTTATTCGTCAAATTCCGCCAGCGCGTCGACGCCTGCATTCGGCCAGATTGCCGGACTTCTCCAGAACGGGATCCCGTCCAGTGTCCAAGCCGCGTGGCCAACCCTAAATAATCCCGCCGCTGGCCAGGCGCCGGGAGCTGTAGTAACGGCCCCTTCTCTCCTCGACCCGAACACCGGCCGCCCCATGCGTCTGCTGCAATGGAATGTCACGGCGCAACGCACGATCGGCAAGGATATGGTGGCTGAAGCCGGCTATGTCGGCAATCGCGGCGTTTGGGAGGTCGCGGGCACCAGCCTGGCTCCGGAGAATGCTTTGAGTCAGGCGACTCTAGCAGCGCTTGGAATTCCCAGCTCGGACTTTAGCAATGTGACGCTGGCAACCGCATTCAATACAAGCATATCGGGCCTTACCACGGCTGAGAAGCAAGCGCTTGCCGCCGTTGGCCTCACGCAGTTCCTCCCGTATAGCAACTTCCCGCAGACACAGACGGTCCGCCAGTCGCTGGTGCCGTTCCCGCAGTACAGCGGACTCATGGCCCCCTTGGGCGCTCCGCTCGGGAAAAATTGGTATGACGGATTGCAGACCAAGTTCACCAAGCGCTTCAGCCACGGTCTGACCGCGAACGCCAATTACACCTATTCAAAAACGCTGGCTCTGACCGCCACTAACGATCCTTTCAACCGGAATCTTGGTAAAAACCTCAGCCCGTACGACGTTCCGCAGCAGTTCCGGATTAGCGCTCAATATGAAGTACCTCGCTTCCACTCCGGTCTGCTGAGCAACAAAGTCATGTCCTACATCGTGTCCGGATGGGGTACAGGCTGGTATCTAAATTACCAGAGCGCTGCTTTGGTGGGCCTGCCCACCAGTTCCGGCAGTGCGCCGATCAGCGACTTCCTCGGCTATGGACCGGGCCCCGAGCAGTTGATCCCCGGCATGAGTCCCTGGTCGGTGAACTGGACCGATTATAACGGCGTCCACCACACCACGCCACTCAACATCAACTGCGGCTGCTTCGACCCGACTACGACCCAGGTGTTGAACCCTGCGGCATTCGAGAACGTCCCCAACGGGCAGTTCGCCGCGGATCAAGCCTCGATTCGCAGCTTCCGCGGCCCCCGCATCCCTTCGGAGAACGCTAACTTCAGCCGCAACTTCCGCGTGAAGGAACGCTACAATTTCCAAATTCGTGCCGAATTCACCAATATCTTTAACCGCATGATTTGGCCGGTTGCGACGGGACAGACTACCGCGGTCAATATTGCTGGATTCAACTCGGCGACTGCGCCAACAGTCTATACTTCAGGTCCCAATAAGGGCCTGTACAGCGGCGGCTTCGGTACGATCGTTCCGGAGACAACTGCTTCCGGGCAGCGCGCGGGCACCCTGGTTGCTCGCTTTTCCTTCTAGCTATAGCTAAGCTTGCACACAAGGGGCGAGGGAGATCCACTCCCGCGCGCTTTTGCATCGTGCTTGCTGGTTTGAATCGAGAGCATGTCGCCGCGTGAGCGTCGACTCACCCTAAATGTCAAGCCTGCCGCTCGCTTTGGTACTGAAAGGAATGCAGAAGCAAGCCGAGACGGCCCGATTTTTCCGAGCGCAATCTGCATGAGAAGGTGTACACGCTACGCCGCGAGCTGCTTCGCCTGCGGGGTGAAGATCCGGTGTTGTCGGGGCAAACCAGGGACAAAATCGACGGAGCAGGTGCTGGATCGCGCCGCCTTCGTGCTGCGCTTTTTCAGCGCTGCCGACGGAGACCGGTTTCTGATCGTGAATCTTGGAACCGATCTCTACTTCAACCCCTGTCCCGAACCTCTGCTCGCTCCTCCCTGCGGCAAGCAATGGCAGACTCTGTTCAGCACCGATGAGGAGAAATACGGGGGAGTAGGAGCGTACTTGCCAGAAACTACCAACGGTTGATTCCGGGACGGGCTGCTGTTGTGATGTACGCTGTGGCTCCGGAATGAAGTTTCTCGTTCGGGCGCCAGTCGAACCTTAGTAGCTCAGTGGCTGGGTGCGGAGTGGACGGAATAGAACATGCGCCGGTTCAACAGGTACCCTCCGGCGGACAGGATTAGAACGACGGCAAGCAAACCCATGAGCCAGCCCCAATGTTCCGCCGGATGCAACAATACATGGGCCACCTCACGTCCGTAACGAGCGGCCAAGACGCCAACGATCGAATACCGGGCCCCTCTAGAGAGAGCAACAACCGCCAGAAACCTGCCGATCCGATACTCGGACACGCCGGCGGCTGCGAAGAATAAGCTTGTGGGAAACGGGAAGGGCACGGCGCTTGAGACAATTAGGACAATTGTTGCTCGGTCCTTAAAGAAGTTCAGATACCTATGGACCTTGGTCTTCCCGAACTTATCCTCCAAATACGCTTGTCCAGCCTTCCGCGCAAGCCGGAATGTGAGGTAGGCGCCGATCATGGAACCCACTGCCGCACACGGTGCAAACTCATACCATGGATGGCGGCGCGCTACGACCAACACCACCATTAGAAGATCGGGGCCGCAAAAAGTTGGAACCGGGGAGCTGTCGATGATTGCAAGAAAGAACAACCCCAGCGCGCCCCAGTGGCGGAACGTGGACAACGTGAGGCGCCGAAGGTTCACCTGAAGCAACGCACCCTCCTCAGCGGCAGCTCACGTTGAAGGGGGAAAGGGCGATCCTGGCGATCGCGCTCTCCCACACCGAGATGATTCATCGCGATCCCGGACTGTTACCGCGCCGCATACTCCGTCTTACGCGCGGCTGGTGAGCGGCGCGGAGATTTTCTCGAGCGGCTGGCGTTCGGCAGCCACGCCCATCCATAGCTCGACTGCGGCCGCGATAAGCATGAGAGCTGCCCCCGCCGTATATCCCCAAAACAGGATCTCGCGGGACCCTGTCGCGATCAGCCGTCCGAACAGGGCGGGCGCGCCGACACCGCCGACGAGGGTTCCGGAGGCGTAGAACACAGCGATGGCGAGAGCCCGGATCTCAAGCGGAAAGATTTCGCTGACAGTGAGATACGCGGAGCTGGCTGCGGAGGACGCGATGAAGAAGATGACGCTCCAGCTCGCCGCCTGCATGTGCGCGGTCAGCATGTCCTGCTTGAACATCCAACTGGTGATGAACAAGAGGATGCCGGAGGTGGCGTAGGTCGCGGCAATCATTGGCTTGCGGCCGATGGTGTCGAAAAGCTTTCCGATCAACAGGGGTCCGCAGAAATTACCCAACGCCAGCGGAAGCAGATAGATGCCAACTTTGCTCGCGTCAATTTTGTAAAAGCTCAGAAGCACTAGCCCGTAAGTGAAGAACACAGCATTGTAGAAGAACGCCTGGGCGACCATCAGGGTCAGACCGAGTAGCGACCGCTCGCGGTTATCGCGAAACATGGAGCGGAAGATTTGCTTCCAGGGCGTGTGATCGCGGACAACCAGCCGGACGGAGCCCTCCGCTTGGGGCAGATCCGCGGCGGATTTGTGAACCGCGTGCTCGACACCTTTTTCAATGGCGCTGACGATGCGCTCCGCCTCTTCCTCCTGGCCGTGAGTCATGAGCCAGCGAGGGCTCTCCGGGATGTGGCGGCGCACGAATAGGATCAGGCAACCGAGCGTGGCTCCGATAAAGAACGCGATGCGCCAGCCGGTGTTGGGACCGAACCATCCAAAGTCGAGCAGAACGAGGGAGGCGAGCGCTCCTACTGCGGCTCCGATCCAGAAGGTGGAATTTATGATCAGGTCGACTCGGCCACGAACGCGCGCGGGAATAAGCTCGTCGACCGCGGAGTTGATGGCGGCGTACTCGCCGCCGATCCCCGCGCCGGTGAAGACCCGGAACACCACGAAACTCCAGAAGTTCCAGGAGAAGGCGGTGAGGGCGGTCGCGACCAGATAGAGGATCAGCGTGAGGAAGAACAGCTTGCGACGGCCGAGGCGGTCTGTGAGATAGCCGAAGATGAGTGCGCCGGCAACGGCTCCAGCGAGGTACGCGGTGGCGGTCACGCCGATCTGGGTATCGCTCAGGCCAAGGCTGCGAGGGTCTTTGAGCATTCCGACGAGCGAGCCGGCCAGAGTCACCTCAAGACCATCGAGAAGCCAGGTGATGCCGAGTCCGATGACCACCATCCAGTGCCAGCGGCTCCAGGGGAGGCGGTCCAGCCGCGCAGGCACGCTGGTTTCGACTGTCTCGCTCCGCGCGGGCATCCGCACAGCCCGGGTCGAACGCGTTGCAATCCCGTCTTGCCGCGATGGCCGAACGGAACCCGTTCTCGATTTACACGCGGCTGCTCCGCGCCGTTATTTGCATTCCGGGAAATCGACGCATGCATTTTTTGGCAGCCGGATTCTTCACTTCAAGCGCAGTACAAAGGCTACAAGGTTTGTTCTTGTGCGTCTGCGAGGTTTGGCGAGGCTCGTGCGGAATTACCGGAAGCGGCTGCCGTCCGTGCTGCGTAGGACGCGCTGACCGGTTCAAACGGTAGTCGTGCATTCCAAGCGCAAGCTGGTGCAGTGATGCCGAACTACGAACTTTCCCCACGAAAATCCATGGAGACCCGCATCGTTTGCTGCTTGCGGGCATCTTTGTTGCCTCTGATCCTCATGTCGTTTGCTGGCTCCCGCCAAGCATGGGCAGCCCCCACAGTAACTGCCGTCGAGAATGCGGCGAGCAATATCGCGCCAGGTCTGCCTAACGCGTCGATCGCGCAAGGAGCGATTTTCGTTGTGAAGGGCGCCGGCTTGGGAATCGCAACCCTCACCACCGCAACGGCGGCGTTCCAGAACACGAGCCTGAGCAACACCTCCATCACCGTCACGGTCAATGGCGTCACGACTCACGCTCTTATGTACTACTCCTCCTCTACTCAGCTTGCCGCGCTATTGCCGTCGAATACACCAATCGGCGCGGGCGAGCTCACCGTCACCTACAGCGGCCAGACCAGCGTTGAGACGCCCATCGAGGTCGTGGCGAACAACGTCGGAATCTTTTCCATGGATTCGAGCGGCCAAGGACCGGGCATCGTCACTTACCCGGATTACAGCCTGGTATCGGCCGTCAAGGCCAGCGGGTGCGGGGGCCCGAATACGGCGTGCGGCGCGGCGAATCCCGGGGATACGCTCACACTCTGGGCAACGGGTCTGGGTCCCGTGGGCGGTAGCGACGCCGCCGGCGCTGGTCTGGGCCAGAACATGCCCAAAATCCCTCTCAGCGTTTTTCTTGGCGGCGTCCAAACGCCTGTAGCTTATCAGGGCCGCTCCGGCTGCTGCATCGGAGAGGACCAGATTGTCTTTACCGTTCCAGCCAATGCTCCTACCGGATGCGCCGTGCCCCTGGTGGTTCAAATCGGCTCCGCAACCAGCAATAGCGTCGTGATCCCGGTGGCGAATGGAAGCCGGAACTGCACGGCCGCCAACCCCGCGCTCGAGAGCGCGGAACAACTTGCGATGGCTGGGCCGCCGTTCACCATCGGCGATATCGATCTTGAGCACGACATCGCCAACGCAAGCTATCAGGATCTGGGTCAGTTCGAATTCGAGAGCGTCCTCAGTTTCGAGCAGCCTGACACGCAGCCCTTTCTTGTCTCTTGGTCGGACGCCCAGCCACTTGGCACATGTATCGCGTACAGCAACCTTAAAGGGCTCGCGGCCGCGCCGTTTGGCAACACCGCTCCGGCCGATGCCGGAACTTTGTTTACACTAACAGGACCGAACGGAACTGCAACAATCGGCGCCAACGGCAATTCGGGGCAGTTCACGACGCTTAGCTCGACAGGTTCATTTCTGGTCCCAGGCGCATACACAGTCACCGGAACAGGCGGAGCCGATATCGGTCCGTTTCAGGGAATGATCACAATATTCGCCCTGCCCGCGCTGGTCAGCCCTCAGAGTGGCGCCGTCGTGACGCGCTCCAATGGCATGACGGTAACTTGGACCGGCGGCGATCCTGCAGGAACCGTGGAAATCGAACTATCCAGCGCTTCGGACAGCACTTTAACCACCGGCGCCCTGGCGATATGCACCGCGCCTGCAGCCGCGGGAAGCTTCACGGTCCCTCCCTATATCCTCGATGCTCTCCCGGCAGGCAGCTTCGCCGGATTTCGCTTTTCGTCTCCGGAGACGTACGGACCAGCCTTCACCGCCTCCGGCCTTGGCCTCGGATTCGTTCAGTTCCAAAACCAGGGAACCGGCTTCGGCGCCCTTAGCTCGTCGGGCGGTTTCACTTTGAAGTAAGCTCTCATTGAAACAGGGTGGACTTCGCAGCTAAAGTAAGTTGCGAGAGCATATGAAAAGGCCCATTGCGGTGGAATCTGCCTCTGCGCGAATCGACCAGAGGATTGCGGAGCTCGGAGACTGGCGCGGGAAGATGCTCGCGAAAGTGCGCGGAATCGTCCACCAGGCAGACCCTGAGATCGTCGAAGAGTGGAAGTGGATGGGGACCCCGGTTTGGTCCCACGCTGGAATTATCTGCACCGGAGAGACCTACAAGAACGTCGTCAAGATGACATTTGCCAAGGGAGCCGCGTTGAAGGACCCTTCAGGTCTATTCAATTCCAGCCTGGACGGCAATACCAGGCGCGCCATCGACATCCGCGAAGGCGAGAAGATCGATGAGACTGCTTTGAAGGATCTGATCCGCGCCGCGGTGGCGCTCAATCTCATTTCCAAGAGCAAGCCCACGCCCGGGCGAGTGCGCGGCAAGCGGACCTAAGAGTCCGTAACTTCCAGGAGGCTCGCTGCTCGCGCGAGTTCCTCAAAAGCCGTCATTGCGTGGCGGCGTCTGTTTGAGGAGGGAACCGCTTCTGATCGTGCTCGACCGGCAGCGTAAAGTAAAACGCTGTTCCTTGATTGGGCGCGGATTTAACCCAAATGTCGCCTCCATGCGCGTGTATGATCTTACGGCAAAGGAAGAGGCCCAATCCCACGCCGGAAACATCCTGGCTATGCAGGCGTTTGAAGGGTTCAAAGATGGCTTCGTGATAGGCCGGATTAATTCCGACCCCATTGTCCCGGACCTCAAACGTGCATTTCTCTTCGGCGCAGTCAGCCGTGATGGAAATCGTCAGCGGTTCGCTGCTCCGGTACCTAAGACTGTTTGAGAGCAGGTTGGCAAAGACTCGGCCGACGGCCGTAGGGTTGGCCCACACGCGCGGCATCGGTCCGACAGTTAGCGTCGCGCCCGCCTCGCGAATTAGCAGTTCAAGCTCGACAAGCGTGCTACTAATTACGTCTTGAACCGAAATGTCGCTTTTTTCCAGGTCGCCCTTCGCCGTTCGGGAGATCTCCAATACGCCCTCGATCAGCGCTTTCAGCCGCCGCGCGCCCGTAAGCGCATGGTCGATGAACTGTCCCTCTTCGTCTGTGATCCGCCCGGTTAACCGCTCGTGAAGCAACTCTGTATAAATCGTGATGGCGCGCAGCGGTTCGCGGATGTCGTGTGACAACAGGTACGTCATTTCGCGAAGATCCTGGTTCACCCGCCGCAGAGCCTCTTCCGCTTCGCGCGCTCGCAGGAGAGCTCGAATTGTGGAAACCAATACCTCCGGATCGACTGGCTCCGTGAGGTAGCTGTCAGCTCCATTGTCTAACCCGACCACTCGATCCGAGTCTTGAACGTTCGATGCGGAAAGATGCAGGACAATAATGCCGGCCGTGGCGGCGTCGCTTTTGATGCGGCGGCAAACCTCGAGGCCAGTCATGTCCGGCAAATTGATGTCGAGCAGCACGATGTCGGGTTTATGCGCCAGGAGCCGAAGAGTTTCCATTCCCGTCCCCGCCTCTTCGACTTCAAAGCCCGCCTGGCAAAGAATCTTGGTGCGCGCATACCGCGCCGGACCGTAGTCGTCGACGTTCAACACAAGCGTCTTCGGCATAGTTTTCTCACTTCCACGGTCTGCGATTCGGCGCAACCGGTCTTAGACCAAGTCTGACAGCATTACTCCACGTTCTCGAAGCTCTCTCGTTAGCTCGCGCAGGCGCCCTTCCCGATTCAGTTCGTCCTTAGGGACAATCGCCGCTGCCTCCCCGCCAAGCCGCATTCGTTCTTCCTCTTCTAGCAGGCTGCGGAAAAACTTGCCTAGCCCGACACCTTAAAACAAAGTGAATCGTCTTTGTAAGTATGCGAGGCG
>JASHRP010000350.1 GCA_030037375.1 Bryobacteraceae bacterium
TTTACGCCCTCACGGCCGGTAAGGATGGCCCGAAACTCACAGAGGGGGAAGCTCGGTCACTGTACCGGCCGAAAGGCGATATTGTCATCCCGCCAGGAAAGCTGACCGCGCACGGGGCCACGATGGAACTATTCGTTCAAATCCTCACGGATAATCTGGACCGGCCCGTCATCGACAAAACCAACCTCACTGGCAACTACGATTTCGAGCTGACCTACGACGGACCGCCTTCGAATCCCGAAGAACCCTTTGCCTGGAAACCCTTCGGAGCAGCTATCTTCGGGCCGATCCAGAAACTCGGCCTCAAGCTCGAACCGCAAAAGAGTCCAGTCGAGGTTCTCGTCATCGACTCCGTCGATCATCCTAACGCGAATTAAAGATGTTGCCGAGCGAAAACCGGAGGTTGTCATGTTTTCTCGCGGTGAATGATTGAAAAAGAATCGCGGCTGTCGCGGTGGGGCACATTACTCTCACCACCGCTATCCCCGCGATTTGAAATTCACAAGCCCGTCTCGGAGAGCAGGGTCTCCTCCGGCAGATCCGTGGGACTCGAGAAGTTGATTCGGTAGCCGTCCGGATCTGCGAAGGCAATCTCCCAGGAAGAATTGCCGACCTGCGGTTCCCGCAATGCCGCAATGCCGCGCGCCTCGGCTTCACGATACACAGCAAGAGCATCGCGGCATTGAAACCAGATGCTTACGCCGTTTCCCAGCGTGCCTGTAGCAGCCAGTTTCTCCGGCGTGGATTCGACCCCTTCCTGCAGCATGAGAGACGCGCCTCCAAGAGACATCCAGCACCAGCGCAGTTTTCCATCCGGCTCCCAGCGATTCTGAACCGCGAACCCGAGGCCGTCGACGTAGAACGCGAGAGATCGCTCCATGCCGCTGACCGTCAACAGCGGGACAACGCTGGTTACGTTGGCAGAAACTGCTGGAGCAGTCATTGTAGGCGCCCCTTACTCCGGCGCGGAGTTCGAAATGGAATTCGCCTTGGACAGCAAATCTTGCGCCCGTTCGCGGGGCGGGTCGCTCGGGCTCAACGGCGATTTCAGGTAAGTCTGCAGCATCGCCCGCGCATCGTTCAAATTACGTTTGCCCTCGATATAGGTTTGGGCGCGATAAAACAGAATCGAACGATCCTGTGGCGCCATGCGCATGGCTTGATCGAACAGTCCGTCGCTTTCCTTAACGCGTCCGCGCTTGGCCAGGAACCGAGCCAGCTCCATTACGCGCGAGGCCTGTTTCGGCGCGAGGTCGATCGCGCGGCGAAGGTGCGCCTCCGCGATGCTGTAATCCTTGCTTTTCTCGGCCAGCACCGCGAGCATGTGCTGCCCCTCCGCCGGATCGGCAGCCAGGACCTTCTGCGCGAGATCCTGCGCTTTGTTCAAGCCCCCGCCCAAAAAGCCCGGAGCGTCCAGATAGTAATCCAGCAGATCGCCCGTGGCTTCTTTATTGGAAATGTCCATCTGCACAGCGGCTTCGAAATACTTGCGGGCGCGCGACGCCAAGCCGGGAGCGCTGAACGGACCTGAGGTCTCCGCGCGTCTTCCGTACGCCCGGCCGGCCCAGACGTAAAGGTCGGCGCTGCCCTTCCCTAACGCCAGCGCGTGATCGAGCGCATCGGTCGCCTTCTTGTACTCGCCCAGCATGAAATAGTCCTGACCGATGAGCTCAAGCACGTCCTGGCTTTTGTCGCCGGAAGACAGCAGAAGCTCCAGCGAGGCCTCATAGTCGGTGCGCTGGTACAGATCACGCGCTTGCGCCAGCCCAGGCGCGGACGCAGCCCCGGGTGTGGAGGCCCAGAGCGCGGCGACAAAGACTACAGGGATCATCCCCAACCGAACCATCGTCCGGACTCCAATTGGATTGTACAACGCCCGAAGGAACGCAACTATAAAGCCTGTAACATCTTCCCATGCAGTTTCGCCTGTTGTATGCTTAAATCTTGGTACGGACCTGTGAGTCCGCTTTTCCCTGAAGGAGGTGCTTTGTGAAATCCACGTTGCGCAAACTCGTATTGGCGTTACCCGTTTCCCTCCTGTTTTCTTCTCTTTGCTTCGCCCAAACGGCGGCCATCCAGGGCGACGTCAAAGGTGTGGACGGGAAACCGGTTCAAGGCGCGGTGATTAAAATCGAGCGCGTCGACATCAAGCAGAACTTCACCACCAAGACCGACAAGAAGGGTCACTATTTCTACGGCGGTCTCGGCTTGGCGGGCACCTTCAACGTGACTGTGGAAGTGAATGGGCAGGTGGCCGATGGGATCAACGGCGTCAAACCCCAGGGAGCGGCGCCGGCGGACGTGAATTTCGATCTGAAGGCGGCGGCGGCTCGCGCGGCTGCGGCGGCGAAGGGCGAGGTGTCGGAAGACCAGGAAAAGGCGATGACACCCGCGCAGAAGGCGGCGTATGAAGCCAAGAAGAAGGAAGCCGAAGCCACGGTCGCGAAGAACAAAGAGTTGAACGACGCCTTCAACCAGGGCATGGAAGCGGAGAACGCCAAGAACTACGACGTCGCGATTACGGAGTTCGAGAAGGCTTCCACGATCGGGCCCACCCAGCACGTGGTTTGGAGCCACCTCGGCGACAACTACGGCAGCCGCGCCGACAAAGAAACCGGGGATGCGAAGCAGGCCGACTTGACCAAAGCCGCGGCGGATTATCAGAAGGCCATTGAGCTCGCGCCGGAGAACGCCGCGTACCACAACAACTACGCCCTGATTCTGGTCAAGGAAGGAAAACTCCCTGACGCGCAAGGTGAGCTGAGCAAGGCCGCGACCCTCGATCCCACTTCGGCCGGCAAATACTACTACAACCTCGGCGCGGTAGCGGCAAATAGCGGTCAGACCGATGCGGCCGGTGAGGCGTTCAAGAAGGCCATGGGCGCCAATTACACCGAAGCGTACTATCAATACGGATTGGTGCTGGTGGCGAAGGCGACCACGACCGCGGACGGCAAGATCGTGGCCCCGGACGGCACGATCCAGGCTTTCCAGAAGTATCTGGAACTCGCTCCGAACGGCCCGAACGCTCAGGCGGCGAAGGACATGCTGACCACGCTGGGCGCGGGAATCCAAACCTCGTTCGACAAGCCCGGTTCCAAAAACACTAAGAAGAAGTGACCGAGACGATCCTGTATCTG
>JASHRP010000351.1 GCA_030037375.1 Bryobacteraceae bacterium
TTGAGAATCAGGGCCGCGATCTTGCGTTCTGCGCCGTCATGATCCGCGGTGAAGTTCGAAATAACGTCAGTGCGGCAGCGTCCCTCGATTGCGCCGAAGGCCATGACGGCGAGCCGATCGTCTTGACGAAGTCCGGCAAGCACCGAGTGCGCCGCAGCCGCGACTTGCTGGAGCGCCGGGCGCATCTCAGGCCGGTCGTCAAGGAGCAGCGCCACATCGATCGGCTCTTCTTCATGGCCGAAGTACAAAATGTTCTGCGGCCTGCCCGCGTCCTCGACGCGGAAACTTTCCTTGTCGAGATCGGCGACGGGACGGTTCTGCTGAAGAACCTCCGCATCGACATGGACCAAGCTCACGCCGCTCTGGAAAGCCGCCGGCTCTTGCGCCCAGACGAGAGCTAAGCAGAGGAATAAGGGGTACGGCACTTACGCCATCATAGTATTTAGGAAATCCGATGCAGGCGACGCCCACATTAATAGGCCTCGATCTCGGCGAAATCGAAGCCCTGATCGGTGCGGATCAGCCCAAGTTCCGCGCTCGGCAAGTCTACGACGCCGTGTATCGACGCCGGATCGGCAAGATCGATGGCATCACGGATCTTCCAAAGCCTCTGCGCGAACGGCTGCGCGGCGAAATGGCGCTGGGTCTGCCGGAGATCGAACGCTTCTACGATTCCTCCGATGGCACGCGCCGGTATCTGCTGAAACTCGCGGACGGAAAAACGGTGGAGACGGTCTGGATGCCCGAAGGCGAACGCGCGACCGTCTGCATTTCGACCCAAGTCGGTTGCCCGGTGAACTGCGGTTTCTGCCTCACGGCATTGATGGGTCTGGAGCGCAACCTCACAGCAGGCGAGATCGCGGGACAAGTCCTGCGCGCGGCCTCCGACCGCGGCTTCACACCGAACGTCGACCGGCTGAACATCGTGATGATGGGACAGGGAGAGCCCTTGCTCAACCTGGCGAACGTGCTCAAGGCCGCGCGCCTGCTCACCGATCCCAAAGGGATGGCGATTTCGCCGCGCCGGATTACAGTTTCCACGTCCGGCATCATCCCGAAGATCGAGGAACTGGGCCGCGCTCCGGATGAATCGCGGCCCAAGCTGGCGATTTCGCTCAACGCCTCGACCGAAGAGCAGCGCCGCGAACTGATGCCGATCACACGCAAATATCATTTGAAAGACTTGATCGACGCATGCAAGGCGTACCCGCTCCGAGCTTGGGAGAAGCTAACGTTCGAATACGTTCTACTACGCGACGTGAATGACTCCGACGCCGACGCGCGGCGCGTGGCGAAACTGCTCGCGAACCTGAACGCGAAAGTGAATGTGATCGCGCTGAATCCAGGCCCCGGCATTTCTTTCGAAACTCCCGATGCCGCGCGAGTGGCTTCGTTTCAGGCGATCGTGAGGCGCTCGCTTCCGTGCTTCATTCGAAAG
Source organism: Bryobacteraceae bacterium (assembly GCA_030037375.1). GTDB lineage: Bacteria > Acidobacteriota > Terriglobia > Bryobacterales > Bryobacteraceae > Palsa-187. The sequence continues at coordinate 1,439 of JASHRP010000351.1, forward strand.
CCTCGCGGCCTCGACGTCTATGCGGCCTGCGGGCAACTCAAGCGAATGGAGATCGTGCCCATCGCGGAGATTCTCACTTCCGGCCTGCCTACTTCCAATCCGTCGTGAACACGTTGAACTCGTACTTGCTCGATCCCTTGTAGCTGGAAACGAAAACCAGCTTGCTTCCGTCGGGCGAAAATTCCGGGAATGACGTGAATCCGCCGTAGTGGGTCACCTGCTGAAGACCGGTGCCGTCCGTGTTGATCAGATACAGCTCGAAATCGCTGCTGTCGCAGTGATGCTTGTTGGACGCGAACAGAATCTGCTTGCCGTCCGGCGTGAACGTGGGCGCGAAGCTGGCGCAACCGAAATTTGTGATCTGCTTCGGATCGGAACCGTCGGAGTTGGCGACGAAAAGCTCCATCTTCATCGGAGCCGTCAGGTTCTCTTTCAACAGCGACCGGTACAAATCCATCTTCTCCGGCGTGTCGGGATGGTAGGCCCGCCAAACCATTTTCGTGCCATCGCGTGAAAACACCGCGCCGCCGTCGTAGCCCTCGGTCTTTGTGAGCTGCTTCTTGTCGGAGCCGTCCTCGTTCATGCTCCAGACATCCAGATCCCCCGACGCCATCGACGTATAGATGATCCGGTGATTCTTCCAGTTGATGGTCGCCTCCGCGTCGTAACCGTCCGTGTCCGTCAGCTTCTTGATGATTTTGCCGTTGTCTTCGGCGAGGTAAATATCGTAGGTCGGATACACGGGCCAGAGGTAGCCTTTGCTGCGATCCGGCTTGGCGGGACAGGTGGCGCCGCCTTCGTGCGTGGACGCGTAGAGGATGTGCTTGTTGTCTGAAAGAAAATATCCGCAAGTGGTCACGCCCATGCCGGTCGAGACCAGATGCGGATCCGATCCATCCGAGTTCATGATGTACTGCTGGTCGCAGTCATGTCCCTCGCGTGTAGACTGGAAGATGAGCCGCTTCCCGTCCGGAGCCCAGTAGGCCTCCGCGTTTTCACCGCCGTGAGTCAATTGATTCAGGTTTTCAAGGCTCGGCACGGGTGGGATGGGAGTGCAGCCCGCCAGTATCAGACCGAGCGATAACGCCAACGGCAACCCAGTAGTGCGAAGCACCTTGCTCATAGGCGACCATTGTAATTGAATTCGAGCTTTACATCATGAAACTTGGCATCGACTTCGGGACCACTAGAATCGTTGTGGCCGCGGCCGACCGTGGCAATTATCCGCTGGTCTCGTTCGAGACTCCCGACGCTACTTTTGAATGGTTCCCTCCTTTAGTGGCCCTGCGCGGCGAGGAGCGCCGCTACGGCTGGGATGCGTGGCAGACGCAAGCTGAACCCGGCTGGACTATCATTCGTTCGCTCAAGCGTTATTTGGAAGACGCGGGGACCGAGACGGCGATCGAGGCCGGCGGCACGACCATTCCGCTGTCCGATCTTATGAGCGGCTTGCTCTGCGACCTGCGCAAGCATCTCACCCAGCATTACGGCGCGAAGGAGCCGCTGGAGATCATGCTGGGCGTGCCCGCGAACGCCAACAGCAATCAGCGATTCCTGACCGTGGATAGTTTCCGCCGCGCCGGATTTTCGGTACTGGGATTGTTGAATGAGCCGTCCGCGGCCTCCATCGAATTCGGCCATCGCCAGCACCTGGTGGGACGAATTCTGGTCTACGATCTGGGCGGCGGAACGTTCGACGCCTCCTTGGTTGAGTTAGATGAACGCACGCACACCGTGCTCGCCACCGAAGGCATCTCCACTCTGGGCGGCGACGATTTCGATCGCGTTCTCGCGGAACTGGCCGTGGGCGCGGACGAACTCGCCGCGCTCGACGCGGCTACGTGCTTCCGATTGGAGGAGGAATGCCGGCGCCAGAAGGAAG
>JASHRP010000352.1 GCA_030037375.1 Bryobacteraceae bacterium
CACATCGCCGTCGGATTTCCATTGCCCGCCGGATAGTACGTGTATCCCTGGCAACCCGCATTCAGCCTGCATTGCGACTGGCACGCCTTCGCCGCCACGGCGATCGGATTCGCGACCAAGCTCGTATCGGCCGCGCCATTTACCGAGAAGCTTCCCAACGACACTCCCGACAATGTTGTGCCCGGCACGTCATTGAACCCGATCTCCGGGCGATTCTGCGCGGTTCTGATCGCACAGGACGATGGCGGCTGTACGGCATTGCCCGCCGGATCGTAGGACCATAGCGTCACGTATAAATTCGCGCCGGTCGGCAGACCGGAAAGCTGGCCCTTCGCTCCCGTAATCATCGAGGAATCGCCGTCGCTACTGCTGCCGGAGGTCGGTCCGAGCAGCAGCCGGTAGTTCGGCGTCTTCACTCCTTCCTTCCACGTGAACGTGGCCGGATCCTGGACCGGCTGATTCGCGGGGGGGCAAACCAAAACCGCCGCAGTGGCTGGACCTTCCGCAGCGGAATTCTGGGCTTGCGCAGCCGCCGAAAACACAAGAACCAAACACGAGATCAGCATCCGAAGCAGCATCGTCTGCACCTCTTGATCCATTATCAATGCTTCGATCCCGCAGGGAGCCGGCGCGTTTCGTCTAAAATGGATCGAACCCTGTGGAAGCTCGGGCTCCGCGTGACGCGCTCGGCCGCATAGGAGAGCATCATGGCAAGTACAAACCCGGCAACCACAAACCGCGCGCACGCGAATGAGGACACCCGCCGGCGCTTTCTGAGTTTCTTCTCCGGAATGGGGTTGGGCGGAACTCTGTTGCCTGGCGTTTTGTGGGCGCAACTGCAACAGGGCGATGCGCAGCGGATTACCCCGGAGATGCTGGCCCACGCGCTCGCCTTATCCGGCCTCACGGTTTCCGACGAAGATCAGCGCTCAATGCTTCAGGCGGCGAATCAGAATCTAACGCGCTATGAAGAGCTCCGCCAGGTTCGCATCCCGAATGACACTGCGCCTCCGTTCTACTTCAGCCCGCTGACCCCGGGGATGAAGGTAAACCGCGCCAAGCAGCCGCTACGGTTCAGCGCTCCGCAAGTGAAGCGCCCGGCGAATCTGGAAGACGCCGCTTTCTGGCCGATCGTTCGCCTAGCTCAACTCCTTCGCACGAGGCAAGTAAAGTCGGTGGAGCTGACCGAGATGTACCTCGCGCGCCTGCACCGCTATAACGACAAGCTCAACTGCGTCGTGACGTTCCTCGACGATCTGGCCATGAGCCAAGCGAAGCAAGCCGATGCCGAAATCAAAGCCGGCCGGTACAAAGGTCCGCTTCACGGAATTCCGTGGGGTGCGAAAGACATCATCGCGGTGAAAGGCTACAAAACCACGTGGGGATCCGCCGCATACAAGGATCAGATGATCGATGAGGAAGCGAGCGTCATCGGGATGCTGCGCGGCGCGGGCGCGGTGCTGATCGCGAAGCTCGCGACGGGCGAACTCGCCAGCGGCGACCAATGGTTCGGCGGACAGACCAAAAACCCGTGGAACCTGATGGAGGGATCGAGCGGCTCCTCCGCCGGTCCGGCATCCGCCACGGCCGCGGGCTGCGTTGCGTTCGGCATCGGAAGCGAGACCAGCGGTTCGATCTTGAGCCCGTCGGCGCGGTGCGGCGTCACCGGCTTGCGTCCGACTTTCGGCCGCGTGAGCCGCTATGGCGTGATGACGCTCTCCTGGACTCAGGACCGGCTCGGGCCTTTGTGCCGTTATTCGGAAGATTGCGCGGTGGTGATGAGCGTGATTGCGAAGCCGGACAATCGCGACCTAAGCGTGTCTGAGGTGCCGTTCAACTGGAACTCGCGCTTCGATATCAAGAAGCTCAGAGTCGGTTATCTCAAAGACGCGTTCGACGAAAACACGAATCCCGTGACCCGGCAATTCGATGAGATTGCGCTCAAGCAAATCGAAAAATTAGGCGTGAAGCTGATCCCCGTGACGGTTCCCGATGGCACAGCCGACGCATCGGGCTTCGGCGTGGAATCGGCTGTGTTCTTCGATGAGATGATTCGAACCGGGCTCGACAAACAAATGACCAATCCCGGCCGCGCGAGCAGCTTCCGAACCAGCCGGCTGATTCCGGCCGTCGAGTATCTGCAGGCGCAACGGGCGCGGGCGATGATGATGGCGAAGCTCGCGGAGGCGACAGCGGATGTGGATGCGTACCTTGTCCCCGCGAATGCCGGCGGAGGCGGGGGCGGACGCGGCGGTCGAGGCCGAGGGGCTGCCGGTGGTCCTGCGGATTCGGACGCGGCGAACCCGGCTAACCGTCGAGGCAATGCCGCCGGAAATGCAGGGCGGCAGGGAACTCTCGGTCGCCATTTCAACATGGCCAATATCGCGGGTTATCCCGCCATCAGCGTTCCGCACGGGTTTCAGGATTCCGGCTCGCCGACCGCACTCACGATTTATGGTCAGCCGTTCCGCGAAACCGAGATCCTTGCGCTCGCCAAAGCGTACCAAGACGCATCAGGCTTGCATCTGAAGCACCCGAATCTGGATGGAATTGTGCAGGTGGGGAAGGGCGGCGGCTCTTAGTAAGAAAGTCCGTCCGCATCCACCAACGGCGCGATACGGATTCCCGGGTACGCTTCCTCAATCAGCACTCCGGCATGGTAGGTTCGGACGTTCGAGACGCAGTAGCGGACCTTGCCGATGATCACCATGTCCTCGACCCGGATCTCGACCCTCTCATTCCGCTTCAACGCGCGAGGCACGTTAATCCTCAGACCGCCCGTCGAGACGTCGATGATTTGAATCAGCGCCGGCTTATGGGAGCCTTTCCCCAGAACGCGCATGGTTGCGCTGGCTTTGGTCGCGATCCGGCGATCCTTCCGCCGTTCAGCCGGATCTGGCCGGGATTTGGAGAGAATCCCGAAGACCCCGGCGCCTCCGCGCTGCGGTTCGACGCCGATCTCGCTTCGATACAGAACCATACCGGCAGGCTGCCGGCGCCAGCCTCCGTAAAACAAACGGTCGTAAAACGCCAGGAAATGGTCAGCGAACAGCATCCGACGGCCCATAATATATTTAGATTCTGTATGGGACAAGAATCGATCGGCCATATTTAACCTGACGGATCATACAGGTGAATCACGGGCCGCGCGACCTAAGGGGATCGCTTTAGGGCGCTCGCAAAACCCGATTAGAACCGCAGCTTCAACTCGATCCACGCCCTTCGCGGAGCGCCCGGTGCGAAGAACGTCGCGCTTTGGAGCGGATAGTTGCCGGCTTCCGGACCCGTCGTGTACTCCGGAAACGGACGGAAGATCAACGTCCCGTTGTTGGTGTATGGCGTGTTCTCGATCTGCCCCGTCGTGTAATAATGCCGATCCAAAACGTTGTCGACCTGAAGGGCGAGTCTCAGGTGCCGCGTCAGATCGTAATGCGCGGCGAAGTTGAAAATCGCGTAGCCCGGCGTCACTCCCGGCCCCAAATAATACACGCCATCGGCTTGATACGCGTTGTTCTCATTGCCGCGCACGTATGCGCTCGAGTTGGCGACTAAGCCGAAGTTCAACATGAGCTTCTTCGTTGCCTGAACATCCATGTATGCCTTGCCGCTAGTTTTCGGAATCAGCGGAATCCGGTTTCCGGGATGAACCGTGATCACCCCCCCAACCCCCGGATAGCCCGAAAGCGCGATATCGCTGGCGTTGTTAGCCGTGCCGTCGAACGTCTCTACGCTTTGATACGTCGCGGAAAGCAACGTATAGTCCAGGCCCAGGTCGATGCGTTTGAAATGTTCATCAACGCTGGCCTGAACTCCTTCCCGCTGCGTTCGTCCGAAGTTCTGGAAATATCCGGATCCAGTCTCCTGCGAAGCGACAAAAAGGATGTCGTTGTGGTTCTCAGCCCGGAACACACCCAGGTCCCAGTCGAAACGAGATTTCTCGACCTTCCCGCGCAAACCGGCTTCCCATGTTTGGGTGACCACTTGGTTTAGCGGGGGATCGCTCGAAAGCGCGTTGGGCAAGCTGCACGGATTGTTGGGATCGGCGCAGCCGAGCTCGATCGATGTCGGCGAGCGATTCGATTCGGAGAAGCTGGCATACGCGTTCAACTCGGCCATCGGGTTGTAGGTGACGCCTATCGACGGATCGAAGTGGGTGTAGGTGTAATCGCCGGTCAGCGAGCCCGGACCCGCAACCGGGTTAAGCAGATCGTTGTTGTGAATCGTCGTGACGTTGAACCGTCCCGACGCCGTGACGTTGAAGTTTTTAAATGGCGAAAACGTATCGGTGGCGTAGATGCTTCCGTTTGGCGTGGTTCCGTGCAGGTTCACCGCCGAATCGACCGGCGAACCATCGGCGCTAGTCGAGCCGTCCTGCCATGCGGGAACGCCGACAATCGCGCCGCTCTGCAATAGGTATCCGAACTGCGTGTTCTGGGTATAGGCGATAGTGCCACGGTCGAAGACTCCGCCTATCGTCAACTGATTGCGGCGTCCCCACGGTTTGGTGACCCAGGTCAGTTGCCCGGAGACCCCGAAGTCGTTCTGCAACTCCCTCGAATAGATCGTCGCCGCATCGCACGTCTCATCCGGATCGGCCAGCAGCAGCGCGTTTGCGATGCACGCCCACGAAGGAAATGGCGTGTTTGATGCATTGATCCCGCTGGTGGGAAAACCTGTGTAACCCGCTGCCGTGAGCGCCGCGATGTCCCGGCTGTTCAGCCGGTAAACGTTTCCATCGAATGCGTCGTTGTTCGCGTTCCCGTTGATTTCCTCGGTGCGAATGTAGCGGTACCAAACGTTGCCGGAAAAGGTTAGCGTATCGCTGATGCTGTGGCGCGCGATGAAATTGAAGTCGGGCGAACGGTTGCCCGTCGTATCCGGAATCGTGTATACGCTCGAATAATTCATTTGCAGCATACGATAGTCCTGGATGCCGTTCCCGGTTAGCGTGTTGTACGCGAATCCCATTGTCAAAGCGAGATCGGTCTTATCCGTTCGCCAGCCGAATCTCCCGAAGCCCTGCTTGACGTCGGAGGGCGAATCGAACCGCCAGCCCGATTCGTGGAAAATATTCGCGCTGAGATACCAGTTGAAGCCCGTTGGATGCCCGCCCCCGTATTCGGCTTGAAGCTGCTTCCTTCCGCTGCTGCCCCACAGCAAGTCCCCGCTCCAACCCGGAAAGCTGACGCCGTCTTTCGTGGTAACGGAGACCGCGCCGCCCAGCGTATTCAACCCGAACACCGGATTCGATCCCGGCATGAGCGTCATCTCCGAAACCGCGTTGCGCTCGATCAAATCCCAACTCACCACGTCGCCGAACGGTTGGTTTTGCCTTACTCCATCCACGAAAACCGAAAGCCCCTCCGGCGTGCCGAGCAGAGGCGATGCTGTGTAACCGCGATAGTTCACGTCCGGCTGAAATGGATTATCCTGCGTCTCGTTCACATAGACGCCGTTCATCCGGCGGTTCATGAAATCCGCGAGATCGACCGCCGAACTATTCTGGATATCCGCTTGCGTCGCCGTTTGAACCGGCGCGGGGATCTCGTTGATCGGAAGCTCGACTCCGGCAAGCGGCGTGGCTTCGACCACATCAACCCTCGTCGCTTGCGAGGCGAGCGCCATCGTGACGGTGCGCGTGATGGACGCCGCCGCCGCAAGATCGAACGGAACCGACTGCGTCGCGAAGCCGGGGCTGGAGATCTCCAGCCTGTACCTCCCGGCGGCCAGTCCTGAAAACGTATACCCGCCCTGCGAATCGGTTTGAAATTTCTCGCTCGTCCCACTGGCGAGATTTTCAAGCTTTCCCGAAGCCGCGACGCCGATACCGCTAGGGTCCTTCACCTCAACCTTGAGTTGGCCTGTCTGGCCCCGGGGGGATTGGCTGCGTAGCAGGGCCGGGCCTAACAATAGAGCGGCCACGCATATTCCGGCGCACAGCAGACGCCGAAACCCGTATCGCTTTGGATTCACAATCGGATATTCCGGACGGCCGGGTTTTGTTCAGCCTTTCTTCCCGGCTCTTCCTAATACGCCGCGGGCGTTAGCGCTAGAATGAACTCCGTGGCCGGCGCTTCCGATTCCGTCGGTTTGTGCGCGCATTGCGAGCATGTGCGCATCGTCCATTCGGATCGCGGCTCCGAGTTTTACTTGTGCCAGCTCTCTCGAACCGACCCGCGATTCCCCAAGTACCCGCGCCTCCCCGTCCTGATCTGCGCCGGCTACGAGCCTTCCGCGCTGTAATCCACTAACGTGGCGCGGCGTCTATATTAGCAGCTATGCCTGGAAGCTCCTTAATGATTCGCTTGGGAGTTGGGGTCGCCGTCGGGGTGTTAACCGCTGGCTTGTCGATCGTGGCGCAGAGCTCAAATCCCGCCAAGAACGCGATTGGCATAGAGTTCGTCAAGATCGTGCCCGGCGAATTCCAGATGGGCTGCTCCAGCGGCGATAATGACTGCACCGCTGAAGAAAAACCCGCGCACCACGTTCAACTTACCAAAGGCTTCGAACTCGGCAAGTACGAAGTGACGCAAGCCCAATGGCAGGCGATCATGGGTTCGAACCCGAGCACCATCAAAGGCGACGATCGTCCCGTTGAAACCGTTTCCTGGAACGATGTTCGCGATTTTCTCGCCAAGCTTAACGCTCAAAACGACGGATTTAAGTACCGTTTGCCAACTGAAGCAGAATGGGAGTACGCCGCGCGAGCCGGAACCACCGCAACCCCCGAATCTCTGAACGACATTGCCTGGTACGCCGACAACTCCGGCGATGAGACGCATCCGGTTGGTCAGAAGAAACCGAACGCGTGGGGCTTGTACGACATGTACGGCAACGTGCGCGAGTGGGTCTCGGATAACTTCGCAAGATACACCGATGCGGCCGCCGTCGATCCCGCCGGGCAGCCTGTGCAGCAAGGCGCGGGACGCCAAGGCGGCGGGCGTCAAGGAGGCGGAGGGCCGGGCGGTTTTCGCGGCGGTAGAGGGCGAGGCGGGTTCGGCGGCCGGGGCGGGGGAATGCGTCAACTGCCCGTCGCGCGCGGCGGCGGATGGGATAATCCCGCGAGCTTCGTTCGCGTCTCCGCGCGATACCACTACTACGGCCCGACTTTGCGCGTGAGCGATATCGGATTCCGCGTCGCTCGCGATCCAATGTGAGCTGATGGAGATTCTTTTATGAAGCTTAGAAATGTTTCGATTCTGACTGTGGTGGCTGCCTCCCTTCCTGCTCTCGCGCACCACTCCTTTCAAGCCGAGTACGATCAATCGAAGCCGCTCACGCTGGTCGGCAAAGTCACCAAAGTGATGACCGACAATCCTCACGGATGGATCTATCTTGACGCGAAAAACGCGGATGGCAAGGTGGTGAACTGGGCGCTGGAGCTTCCCGCTCCCAACGTGCTTCGCCGCAACGGCTTCGATCGCAATATCTACGAATCGCTGATGAACTCAGGCGAACAAGTCACCGTCACCGCCTACGCTTCGAAAGATGGATCGAAGCACGCATGGGCCGGAGGACTCACTCGCGCCGATGGCCAGACCGTCATTCCGTTGGGTGGAATTCCTTCGCAGGGAGGAGGCCGAGGCGGCCGCGGCGGAGCACCACCCGCTCCGCCGCAGTAGAGGTTAGTCCTTCTCGTCTTCCCAGCCGGTCACCGTACGTCCGGTCACTTGCGCCAGACTTACTGGTTTTCTTCGAAACGCTTCGCCGTAGGACTTGTCGATCTGGTCCCGGTAGCTCATCAACGGTCCCGGATATCCGATAAGCTGCCATCCGACCATCCCAGAGTTGCCTCCGTGCATCGGATCGCTGAACATTCCTTCGATCGTGTGCTGGCGCAGCAGCCGGAAGAAAGTTGTGGTCTGGATCGCGTGCAGGCGCTGGTCCTGCTCGGCCGGCTTTAATTCCGCGAAATTGCCGAGCCCCGCAATCCCCACGCGATAAATCTCGCGAGGAGTCTCCTTGCCTTGATACCCATGCTCCGGCACGGATTCGACGAACGGCGCCTTCGTGTATCGATACTTGTCCTTCCCGTATGGCCCCGCAAGCTGCCGGTCGATGAAGATCACGACTCCCGCTTCCGTCGCGCCAGGGCCATTCGCATCGCTTGGAAAAATGCGCTCCGCCGCCGCCTGCACCACCCGAGCTTCGGCTGCCGTGAAAAATCGCAGCGGAACTTTGATTTCGCCTGCTTTGGTCTGCCCTTCCAGTTCCTGCGCTCCGGTATGAAGCAGCACGCCTGCCAGACTTGCCGCGGGAAGGACGATAAATTCGCGTCTTTTCATGCGAGTACCCTCATGCCAGCGCTCCCGGATTCTTGATGTAGTGATCGATCAACGCGTCCGCCGCGCGCAGAGTGATCGCGAGGATGGTCAGCGTCGGATTCCCCGATCCGTTCTGCGGAAACGCCGACGCTCCCACTACCCACAAATTCGGCGACTGCCAATGTTGCAGCCACGGGTTCACCACGCTATGCTCCGGCGACGTGCCCATGATCGCGCCCCCATTTACGTGCGTGCTCTGATACTGCGTGACGGTGTAACGCTCGAGCTGCCGCGAGTTCGGAGCCGCGGCCCTCGCATTCATTGCCTTCGCGAGCTGCGCGTGGATCTTGGTCAGCATGCCTCCTTGCGCGCGCTCATGCTCGGTCCAATCGAGCGTCATTCGCGTGAGCGGATCGCCGTACTTGTCCGTGTATGTCGGATCGAGATCCAGGTAATTCTGCCGGTACGCCAGATGCTCCGCCTCCGTGGTGATCGATGCGGCGCGATCGTGCCACGCAAGCGCGGCTTTCTTGAACTCCGCGCCCCAATCGGATTCGGCTTCGCCCGGCGGAATCAGTCCGAATGACGCGATCGGCCCGTCGCCCGAGCTCATCATCCGCACATTGCCGCCGCGCATGACGCCCGGATACGCATCTAACCCCTCCTTGCCGTCGAAATCGCTGATGCCCACCCCCAAGCCGCCCGCGCCCATGAACGAGTTCAACGGCTTATCGAAAAACACCCGCGTGGCCTGCGACACCTGATGCGTGAGGTTCCTGCCGACCGTGCCTTTTCCCGTGGCCGGATCGTACGGCTCGCCGAGCTTCGACATCAGCAGCAGCCGTGAATTGTTCAACGTCCACGAAGCCAGGATCACGATGGACGCCGGCTGGTGAATCTCTTCGCCCGCCGCATCGAAATAACTCAGACCCTCTGCCTTGCCGTCGCGATGCAGCACCCGCCGCACATTGCAGCCTGTGCGCAGCGTGAAATTCTTCCGTTTTTCGAGCACCGGCATCAACACGTTGGTCGGCTGCGCCTTGGCTCCGATCATGCATCCGTAGCGCGTGCAGTATCCGCAATACGCGCACGCGGCTCGCGAGACTCCGTCGGGATTGGTGTAATTCCGGCTCAGCGTCGCCGTCGGGACCGGATATGGATGATAGCCGAGATCCCTCGACGCCTTCTCGAACATCGTGGCCGCATAGGTCATCTTGTGCGGCGGATTCGGATACTCATGCGAGCGCGCGCCCTCGAAAACATTGCCTCCGTCGACCCGCTTTCCTTGCAGATTTCCGGCCCGTCCGCCGACGCCGATCAGTTGCTCCCCGCGCCAATAATACGGTTCGAGATCCTCGTAACTAAATCCCCAATCCTGCACCGCGAGATTCTCCGCCAGCCGCGATCCGTATTTCTCGCGAAGAAACGCCGCCAGCCGAAATTGTTCCGGGTAGAAGCGGTAAGAGATTCCGCCCCAGTGCTCGGCCGCCCCGCCGACGCCTGTCCCCGGATTGAACGATCCGTACTGGCGAATGGGTACCGCGCTTGCCCGCGCGGAATGCCGGTGCGTCGCCGTTTCCTCCGAGAGATTTTGCATCATTCGGTAGCGGAGCGAATAATCGAGCTCATCCATGCCGGTGGCGTAATCGGCCAGCTTGCGTGGCTTACCGCGCTCCAGCACGACGACTGAAAGCGGCGTCCGGCTAGCAATTTCTTTCGCCAGCGTCAGACCGACGAATCCGCCCCCGGCTATCACCACATCGACGGGCTTCAGTTGCTGCATGACGGGCAGTATACATGAATGGCCGGGGTTGAATTCGCCGTCGCCCGGCCAGAACGGTCACAAAGTCACCTGTTGTATACTGCCCAAGTGAAGGAAGCGTAAATGACCAAGAGATTCAGTCTTCCGCTCCAGCTCGCAGTGTATGCGGTGGTGGCCTTGCTGGCGACCGTGTTTGTTTTCGGACAAGCGCCTCCGCCGGGGCAAGGACGCGGCGGAGGGAAGGGAAAAGGCGCGCCGCCCGTAAAGGCCGGGCCGTTTGCGCGCCTGCCCGACGGCACGCCCGACATCCAGGGCATCTGGAACGCCGGCAATTTCGCCGCCGCCGACGACGTCGAAGATCATCTGGTTGACCGCTTCCAGATTCGCGCCGGGAAGGGTATCATCGTCGATCCACCTGGCGGCAAAATTCCCTATCAGGACTGGGCGCTTGCTAAGAAAAAAGATCTCTTCGAGCACCATATGTATGAGGATCCGGAAGCGCACTGCACCCTCTCCGGCGTTCCGCGGCAGATGTACGCTCCCTTCGGCTTTCAGATTTTCCAGCCCAAGGGCAACGTCGTGATCTTCTTTGAAGCCTTTCACGCCATGCGCATCGTCCCATTGAACGGCAGCCCGCACCCTCCCGAAGCGATCAAGATGTACGAAGGCGATTCGCGCGGCCACTGGGAAAAGGACACGCTGGTTGTCGATGTCACCAATCAGAATGACAAGACTTGGTTCGACATGGCCGGCAATTTCCATAGCGACCAGATTCACGTGGTCGAACGCTACACTCCCGTCGACGCCAACACCATTAACTACGAGGCCACGATCAGCGATCCCAAAACCTACACCAGGCCGTGGACCATCGCGTTCCCGCTCAATCGCAACACTCGGCCCGGCTACGAGCTGATGGAGTTCGCCTGCGTGGAAGGCGAGCAAGACTTGCAGCACTATACCGCCGGCGAAGGCGGCGGCAAGAAGTAACTCCACATGATACGGCGGCTGTTCGCGATTGCGCTTGCGCTGGCGGCCAATGCCAGCGCGGCTACGCTGTATGAAGGCGCACGGCTCATTGTCGGCGACGGCAGCGCGGCCATCGAAAATTCCGCATTCATAGTCGATAACAACCGGTTCACGGCGGTCGGACGAAAGGGACAAATCCAGGCCGCGGCCGGCGCGGTTCGCGTCGATCTCACCGGCAAGACCGTAATGCCCGCGCTGATCGACGCCCATACGCATCTTGGCTGGGCCGTTATCAATACCGGCCGTATCGATAAAGACACGTATTCGAGAGACAATCTCATCGATCATCTGCGAAGGCTCGCGTATTACGGCGTCGCCGCGACTTTCAATATGGGCACCGATCCCAATGACGTCGCTTACGACATTCGTGCCAATCCCGTTCCTGGCGCCGCGCTTCTTCGCACCGCCGGCCGAGGCATGGGAATGCCGAACGCCGGTCCGGGCCAGGCGTACTGGCGTCCCGTCGCCTACGGCATCACCACGGACGCTGACACGCGAAAGGCTGTCGATGAGCTCGCCGCGAAGAAGGCCGATATCGTCAAGATCTGGGTCGACGATCGCAACGGCACCGTGCAGAAAGTTCCTCCCGCTCTCTACCGCGCGGCGATCGACGAAGCTCACAAGCACGGCCTCCGCGCCGTCGCGCACATCTACTATCTGGAAGACGCCAAGGAGCTGCTCCGCTCCGGCATCGACGGATTCATGCACCTGGTTCGCGATCGCGATGTCGACTCCGAGTTCATGCAGCTTTGGAAGCAGCATCCCAACGTCTTCGTCACTCCGAATCTTCCGGACAAGGGCACCAGCGAAGCGGATTTCGCCTTGATGAGCGAGACCGTGCCCGCGGCCGAAGTCAAGCGTCTTCGCGACGCGGAAGCCGCGCAGACCGCTGCCGAGAAGAAAACAGCTCGCGACTTTTTCGATGTTCAAGCCCGGAACTTGGCGAAGTTCAACGCGGCGGGCGTGCGAATCGCATTTGGCACGGACTCCAGCAGAACGGTCGGCTGGGACGTGCATCAGGAGCTCGCCGATATGGTCCTCGCCGGCATGACGCCGATGCAAGTAATTACCGCTGCTACCAAAACTTCCGCGGAAGTAATGAAGCTCGATCAGCTCGGGACCATCGCCAAGGGAAAGAGCGCCGATTTCATCGTCCTCGACGCGAACCCCCTCGAAAATATCATGAACACCCGCCGCATTTCGAAGGTCTTCGTCCGAGGGGCGGAAATCGATCGCGCCGCGCTAAGAGCCTCCTGGACTAAGTAACCGCTGCGAGCGCTTACGGCAGCGCGAACACCCAAACCGCGCCGCCCTCGGGAACCTCAGGGAACTCGCCTGGATACACCCGATTCAAATTCGCTTGCATGCCTCGCGAATCGCCGCCCCAGCCCGACAAAACCGCGATGTATTGTTTTCCATCGATCGTGAATGTAGTCGGCGGCGCGAGGATTCCAGAGCTGGTCGGAAACTCCCACAGCAGCTTGCCCGTCGAAGCGTCGAACGCGTGGAACTGGCGATCGCTGGTGCCGCCGCTGAAAACAAGTCCGCCTCCGGTCGCGAGCATGCCGCCCCAATTCGGACTCTTCGCATACGTGTGCGTCCACACGCGCTGCCCAGTGTCCACGTTCCACGCCTGAACCTCGCCCACGTGATCCGCTCCCGGCAGCACCGAAAAGCTTGGCTCGCTGTCGTCGCGAACCGTGCCCGTATAATTCCTGCCAGGCGTGTAGGTCACTTCTTCCGCGCCCTTGGACGCCGCGCACAGATTCTCATTCGCCGGAACATAAATCATCCGAGTCTTGGGGCTGAACGCGATCGGCGGCCAATTCTTTCCGCCATGCAACGACGGACAGAATTCGGCTCGCTTGCCCGTCCCCGGTTTGTGAGCCGGATCGATCTCCGGCCTTCCCGTTTCCGGATCCAACCGCAGGAACACATTCTGCTTAACGTAAGGCTTGCCTTCGATGAAATGAATCTTACCGCCGTTCATACGCTCCAGGAACCACATGTACCCATCCCGAGCCACGTCGATCAATCCCTTCATCGTGCGCCCGTTTCGTTGAAAATCCACCAGAATCGGCGGAGACACTTCATCCCAATCCCACGACTCATTCGGGTTGTATTGGAAATAGCCTTTGATCTGCCCCGTCGCAGCGTCCAGCGCCAGCGTCGAAGCAACATAAAGGTTGTCGCCCGGACGCTTGTCGCCCATCCAAGGCCCGCCATTGCCGACGCCCCAGTAAGCGATGTTAGTGTCCGGGTCGTAATTCCCGGTCACCCATACAGAACCGCCGCCGGTCTTCCATTGATCGCCCTTGGGCCACGTCTCGCTGCCGGGCTCGCCCGGAGCCGGAATCGTGTAGGTGCGCCATAGCTCCTTGCCATTGTCGGGATCGAAGGCCGCCACGAAGCCGCGAATGCCGAACTCGCCGCCCGACGCGCCCACCATCACTTTTCCGCCCGCCACCAGCGGCGCGAGCGAAATGTAGTATCCGGATTTGTTGTCGGCAACCGTCGCCGTCCACACCTCGCGGCCGGTCTTGGCATCCAGCGCGACCAGGACAGCTTCGCCCGCCGCGTACAGTACCTTGTCGCGATACAGCGCCACGCCGCGGCTGGTGTCGTGCGGCACCGAAGCTCCTTGCGGACGCGGCCTGCGGTAACGCCACAATAGATTGCCCGATTTCGCGTCGATCGCGATCACCTGATTATTTGGCGTCGAGACGAACAGCACGCCGTTATTCACGATCGGTGGGGCCTCATGCACGCGCGTCTCGCCGGTCGAGAAAGTCCACGCGAGCTTCAGTCCGCTTACGTTGTCCGGCGTGATCTGGTCCAACGGGCTGTAGCCCCAGCCATCGTAAGTGCGCCGGATCATCAGCCAGTTGCCGCTCTCCGGGTTCGACAGCCGTTCGGGAGTCACCGGCTGGTAGTTCTTCAGCACCGGCGGCAGCTCCGTTACCGGCGGAGGAATCTCCGGCGGCTGCGCGAAAGCAAACGTCCCAGCGACACAAAGGATGGCAAACTTATTCATGTCGCTGTAATCATACAGCGAATTGCTGCCGCCTGCGCAGCTTACGGCTTGCCGAGTTTAAGGTTGGCCGCGCACCGCGATCTGTGCCTTCAGGCACGACGCCATCACGTCCAGAAACACCGGATAATTTTCGCGGCCCACGATGAACGGATTCGCCGCGCCCGTACGGCCCTCCCTAATCTGCGCAAGCCGCCCGGTGAAATCGTCCATCAGCGGATGATTTTGCATCTCGACCTCCACGCCGGCCTTCACCGCTTCCGCGCGGAAGTGCGCGATCGAATTCAAATACTGATCGAACTGCTCCGGCGTCGGCCGCGTCGTGGTCAGCATCGTGCCGCCGAACATCCCCGCGATATACGTCTTTCCGTTCTCCTTCACGGGAAAAATGAAACCCATCGACCCGGGCGTGTGCCCCGGAGTCAGCACCGGCGTGATCTTCACACCGCCGAGCCCCACCTGTTGCCCTTCCTTCATTTCGATATCGCGCTTCGGCGGCGCAGCACCCTTCGCCTTCGCTCCCGGCCTCGGCTCGATCGTATCCCAATCCTCCTTCGACATCGCTACATGCGCGCCGCGATCCTGGAAGTACGGCGAGCCTCCGAAATGATCCGGGTGGCCATGCGCCACCACCACCAGCTTCACCATCGAGGGATCGAGCCCGAGCTTCCGCATCCCCGGAAGCAGCACCGATTCCACCTGATTCGCCGCCAGCGAATCGAGCAGAATGATGCCGTCCGAAGTCGTGATCGCGTACGCCACCGTGCCCGTGTTGCCGATCAAGTAGACGTTATCGAAGATCTTCGACGGCTCGATGGGCGGATCGTCGTTACTGTTTGCGCGCGGCGCGATGCAGAAGAACTGAAATGCCGGAGCCCACCGCGTTCCTGCAAGCGCTCGCGCCTTGTCAAGTTGCTCCTTCACCGCCGGCGATTCCTGTTTCGCCGGCGCTTGCGCCCAGGCGGCGCCCGCCAGCGTAAGAATCAGCATGATCCGCAAGTTCATTTCGTCCCTCCAAATTTCGCTTCATCCTCCGCGCGGCCGGTCGTGATCACTCGCCCGTCCGGCAATGTTACTGAATCGCTCTTCGCCATCGTGGGATCGTCCTTGGCTCTGAAAGCCCGGACCGTGATCGTATCCCCGACCTTCACGGTCTGCTTCGTCCATCCGACACGCTGGAGATAATTCGGCGCGACGCTCTCCACCTTCCAGCTAACGACGTGTCCGCTGGCATCCGCCGCATCGATCCAAAGGAACACGTGCGGATTCATCCAATCCACCCTGGTCACTTTCCCGTGCAGCACAACCGGCTTGGAGCTATCGAACTCGGCGGCAAGAGAATGATGCGCGGCGAGCGGCGCGACCGCGAAGATGACGAATGCGGCTACTTTGAAAGCTTGTCCAGGCAGATATCCTCCGCGAGCCTCCCGCCTTTCTTGAAACTCAACGTGCTACTTGCCATCCACGCCCGCGCGTACGCGCCGGGATCGTCGATGGTTACCTCATACATCATCTTCGCTTGACTGGTTCGCGTGAGCCTCTCGGTCACATGCAACTGCTTCGTGTGCGGATGACCCGCGTCGTCCAGCCAGGTCTTATCGTTGAATCCCACTGAGTCCACCACCAGTGTCTCAGCGTCCCATTTTCCCGTGGAATGGCCGAGCCAATTCGGATTCGGGTCCTTCGGGTGCGCGCGGCCGTCCATCCATACCTGCCGCCACACGTGTGCGCCGCCTTCATACACGAACAGAATCCGATTCTCCGTTTGCACAATTTCGAACGGCCGCGCCTGGAACATGATCCGGGGAACGCCCGGCGGTAGGCATCGCGACGCCGTATCGTTCTGCTTCGAGGCTTGATTTTCCAAGAACCGCTGCTTGGCCCACGGCAGAAACGGAGGATCGATTTTGCCCGCGATATCCGCGAGGCTCTGCGGCATCCACACGCCGCCGCTGCCGAGGTCCGGCGGCGCTTGCGCCATTCCCAGCGCGGCCGCAAACACTCCGACAATCCACCGCGCCTTCATCTTTGTTTCGCGCCAGCCTTAATCGCGTCTGGCGGATGCGCGTCCGGGGTCCCGATCATGTGCGCCGAGCTCTTCTCGTTCTCTTGGCAGATCGACTCCATTAGCTCCATCCCCGCTCGCCAGCGAACCGTGTTGCTCGCCGTCCACGGTGCCGAGTACGTGCCCGGATCGTCGATCGTCACTTCATACTTGAGCGTCAACGAATCGGTTCGCGTGTAGCGTTCCGTCAGATGCAGTCGGTCCGACGTCGCATGCCCGGCTTGATCGAGCCACGCCAGCCCGTTGAATCCGGTCACATCCACCACCAGGGTGTCGCCGTCGTAATGACCCACTGAATCGCCCAGCCACGTCGGCTTCAGATTCGCCAGATGCTTCATCGCCGGATCGATGTTCACAATCCGCCACAGGTAGTTGTCGCCTTCGAACACGAACACCACCTGGTCGCGAGTCTGAACCATCTGGAACGGATACGGATCGAACATGAATCGCGGCACGCCCACTGGCAGGCACTTCGCTTCCGGATCGTCCTTTGAAAGATTGTTCACGCGCTCATTAAAGGTCGCGAGCGTCGACGGAAGCCACGGCACGTCCACGTGCTTGTCCGCGCTCTTGACGCCCTTCCACGTGGTCTCCGCGACATTCCCATTGAAGCCGGGATACCACGCTCCGTTGCCGCCGAAATCCGGACGGCCATCCGCGAGGTGCGGCGCGGGCCCCGCGGCCTGCTTGGGCGCTCGTCCTTGCCCGGCCCGCGCGGGCGGGAGGAACGGGCCGGGATCTTTCGCCAGAGGCGGATTTGGAGGAACGGGCGACTGTTGCGCCAGCGCCACCGTGGTTACGAGCAGCGCGATTCCCATCGAAATCCGGAAGGGCGTCACAGCCCCTT
>JASHRP010000031.1 GCA_030037375.1 Bryobacteraceae bacterium
CAATTTGTCTCACTCGTGTGCGGCAGCCCGTTGCGCATCCTGGCTTCTGCGATTCTGCGCGTACTCCGGATCGTACGGCTGGAATCGTGCGACGCAGGATTCGAATGAGTCCGTTGGATTCTCGGCATCGCCTTTCCAAACGATGAGGTGATACATGATCTGATCGCACACGTCCATCCGCTCCTGCCGCAGTCGCCGCAGTTGTTCGGCGGGAAGGCCAACGTACCTCGGGAAATAGAAGAATTCCATCCGGACGAGTCGAATATCAATTCCAGGTTCGGTGTTGTCGGTCCGGGACAACCCCCAGGATGGCGCGTGCGGATGAGCGTATTCCTCGGGGTCGACACGCGCGTGAGGGTAGTCGGTCCAGAAGCGAGGCGTGTGCTCGTTGAAACTACTATGGTGGTAAGGATTCGCCAGGTTCAGCGCTTGCTGGTAATAAGGCGCGAGCACGCACACCTGCGCCCCGTGCTTGCAGATCCGATAGATCTCCTTCATCGTCGGAAGCAGCTTCTCGGCGTGCTCCAAGGAGTGGGAGGCGTATAGCAAATCGACCGAGTTATCCCGAAAAGGCAGCCTGTCGTTCATGTCGGCGATGACATCGACCCCGAGCAGCAGATACCGATCTATCCCAATAAAGCCGGCGGCTTTCCTCGTTCCACAGCCCAGGTCGATTTTTACCGTTCCGCTTGCTTTAGGGCGTGACTCATCCGATGGCTTCTTTCGGCTGGCGTGATTGGCAAAAGAGTTCCGCGCGAACTCCACCGGATCGAAGCGTTGCTCCTCGATCGCCGGACGCACCCCTGGCCGAGTTCGGTGCGCAACCCAGGACCGCGTCCATTTCTCTTCGAAGCGTTTCCGGTTTGCTTCGAAGATTCGGTTGTACGTCTGAGAATCGAGCTTGGAAAACGACCCTTGGCCGAAATGATGAATGAAGCAATCTTCCGCGGCGTAAACGCCATAACCGGCCTGGCGCACGCGGACCGATAAATCGTCATCTTCGAACATTCCGATCTCGTATCTCGTGTCCATTTCGCCGATCCGCTCCCACACCGCGCGCGGCATCAGAGCGCAGTACAGCGGTGCAACCGCAACCACGATTTTCTCGCCCCGCTTCGTGTTTGCCAGCGCGGCCGCGAAGTTTTCCATCTCCCGCCAGTTCGTGTAGTTCACATTGATCTTGATTTCGTTGCCGGCGAAATTCGTAACCGGACAAAGAATCCCGATCGATGGATCTTTTTGAAGATGCAATAGTAGGCGCTCGATCCATCCCGGCGTCACCATCGTATCCACGTTTAGAAAGATCAAATACTTTCCGCTCGCCTCCCGCGCAGCCCGATTGTTCCCTCCCGCGAACCCAAGGTTCGTCGCCAGCAGCGTCGCACGGAGCCGTTTGTCGCGGGCCACATATTCTTCCAAGATCTGGGGCGTAGCGTCCGTCGACGCATTATCCACAAACACAACCTCAAATGACGGATAAGAGGTATTCCGCAGTATCGACTCAACGCACGGCCGCAGAAATTCCGCGCTGTTGTGGGTGACGATGAGAATCGAAACCAGAGGGAAAGCTTCCCGAATCGCCTGGTCGATGTCCGAAACCCGGCTCGACCACGTATTGGCTTTGGCGAACTCGATGCGCCGTTCGCGCAGCGCGGCGTCCGGCTCCGAAATCGCAACATCCATTTGATGCGCGAAGTCGCTGGCGTTGGCTGCGAGATAAACCAGGTCACCGCATTGCTTAAGCTCCGCCATTTCCGTCGCCACCACGGGCTTCCCCAGCGAGAAGTATTCATACAGCTTCACCGGGTCGGTCGCCTTTGTCACTTGATTAATCAAAAACGGAATGATGCAAACGTCGAAGTTATACAAATAGGACGGAATTTCCGAGTACGGCTTGTTCCCCAGCAAGCGGACATTCGGCAATGCCTCAAGCCGCGAAACGTCACGGCCGAATACCTGCCCGATAAGAATGAAGCTGTATTGCGGCCGGCTCTTTGCGATCTCATAAATCAGGTCGAGATCGATCCAGTCCGCAATCGCCCCAAAATAGCCAACGACCGGTCTTGGCACGTCGGCTAACAAGTCATTGGGTTTGGCTTGCGAGAAGAAGGGGAAATCAGCGCCGTTTCGCGCCAGAACAGGATTCAGCCCGTGGTCCGTAAACTTCCTCAGTAGTTCGGCGCCAGTAACCACCAGCACATCGCATTCTTTCGACAAGGCAGCTTCTTCGCTGATATTGAACGCGCCCAAGTTATTGAATGTCTCCCAATCGTCCATGCAGTCGTAAAGGATGATCGAACAGAGTTTTGCCCGTAGCTGAAGCGCCAACTTTCGCCAAAACGGAAGCTGCACGAAAATCGTGTGTCCGGTGATGCCCCACTCCCGGCACAGATGATCTAGGGAATCGGACATTGGCGCAATGTGATCCGCGTCGAGCTCGCCCATGTAAATGTCAGCCTGGCGGCTGCGTAGATGGATCTCCCACAGGTTTTCGCGAAGGCGGCTTGCCTCATACGCCGTCGCGGATGTGGAGGGCAGGAAACGAGTCGGGCTGATCCAAAAAACACGATGGCCGCGCCGGGCAAACTCCGCCGCAATCTGTTGGGGGCGCTGAAACCGGAAATCGAAATCGATGATGGCCAGAACGATTACGTCGTACTGGTTTCGAGGAACCGGAGGAGCAGAATCAGGCGGAGAAGGCGCAGCGCCCGTGCGCAGATAGTTGTTGATGTCCGGAAAGCGCAGTTCATACTCCTCCAAATCACCTACGCGCCCGAACGGAATCCCCGCCGCCCATTTCAGAAACCGTGTTTTCGACCGGCTCAGCAGCGCGTACGCTTTGCGGCAAGCCAGCATCACCTTCCATGCGCGTTGCGAGCGGTACTCTTCCAACTGCGCCTCCAAGCGCGCGCGATATCGGTCAATGTCAGACGCGGCATGGCGCCCCACCGCGTCCCCGTTCGCTCCGGCGAGCTGTTTTTCCAGCCGCTCCTTTTCACTCCGCAGCCACTCGCGATCCTCCGCGAAGCGGGCGGTCTCGCGCGCATACTTCTGCGTCAGCTCCGCATAATGCGCGGCCGCCTCACCCGAGCTTTGGCGCAGCACGCGATTCTCTTGTTCAAGCTTGCGGCAATCCGCGCTAATCTCGGCAATGCGCTTGTGCAGGAATTCGTTGTGTCCTTCCAATTCGCGAATGCGGTTTGCGGAACCTGCGATCGCCCTGCTTTCGATCTTGAGCTGTTCGCGCTCGGCCGCCACCCGCGCCGCGTCGCGCAGCACGCTCGCCGCAATCTCAGCCGAAAGCTTGGCATCCAACGCTCGATTGTAAAGATTCCGCGCAAGCGCATCGGCGGCTTCGACGCTCAGCGGCCGATCCTCAACCGGTCCACTCAACAGACCGAACGCAATGTGGAGATTGTCCGCCTCTGCTTTGCGCAATTCGTCTACCGCCTGCGCGACGATTCCCGCCTGTCCGCCTTTCGTCGCCTGCGCCAGCTTCGATGCCAGTTCCTCTCCGGAAACGTCTTTCGCATCGATACAAAACTCTTCAATGCTCAGACGCTTCATCAGCTCTCTGATCTTCGGATCGCAAGCGATGGCGACAATAGGCCGCGATTCGAGAGCCGCAAAGATCAAAGAGTGCATTCGCATGCCCAGAATCGCCTCGCAATCCTTGACGCAGCCGTAGACCAGATCGGGCGTTGACGGCCCGCCAATCACCGTCGCCCGTTCGCGCAATCGCATTTGTCGCAAAATTCGCTCAGACGCAGCGCGGTCATCATCGAACGGGATCAGCACCGCCGAGCCTCCCGTGCTCTCGATAAAGCAATCGAGCGCTGAGGCCAAGTCCCGGTGAAGAACACGCGAATCGACGCCAATGTCTCCATCCTGCACAGCAACGCCCAACGCGGGCCGCCTGAGATTGAACTCGGGATTGACGGCATCTCTCAACTTCAGCTCTTGCGAGGGCCGGAAAGAAAAAGCCGGATCCGCCGTGACCCGAATTCGCGCTGCGTCGATCCCTAGCTCTTGTAGCAGGGCTTTCGACGGCTGGTCGCGGACGGTGATCGCATGAGCCGCCTCAGCGGCAAGCCGAGCCAGTTTCGTCCCGTAAAGTGATTGCAACGGGCCGGCCCCGATTCCGTACAGCATCACCGGCTTGCGATAGAGCGTCGCCAGCAGCGCCACACCCGCGTAACGTGACAGGCCGGAATGCCGATCCGTCAGAAGCGCGTCAGGATCCGTTCCCCCGCAATCGTGAAGCAGGCCGCCGATCACCACAAGATCCGCTCTTTGCACCGCGCGATGGATCGCAGCTAAATCCTCCCACGCGGCAGCTTCTGGAACGGCGACGTCTATGTCGGAATCCCGCGCGTGAAACTGCCGGACCAGCGTAAACAGCACGGCCTCACAGCCCGCGATGAAAACGGTCTTCTTAATTCCCAAACCCTCGCCTATTCATTCAAAAACTGTAACTCATTGCAGTGCTCGGAGTGGGGCGTGCGCTGCGTTCATGCATGCCTGCCCAGCCTTGACTCCCATCCTTCATCCACGATATCCTCAGCCCCAGTTTGGCGCGATAGTGCCATAGGGAGGACGATCATGGACCTTCGAAGAACCGCGCTTCTAGTCTGCCTCGCGGTGACGGCATCGTTGACCGCCAGCGCCCAGGGCGGACGCGGCGGAAATCCTGAACCCTATACACCCGCAAAAGACGCGAAGGATCTGCGGTCCGTGCTCTTCAACTGGGAGCGGAACATGGGCATGCTCAAAGGCCATGATGAGCGCGACATGGTCGCCATGCTCGAATACACCGGCAAAGGCACGATTCAGGTGGACGGACAACCGTGCACGCTCACGAAATATCGCGCCAGCACCAACTACCAAAGCTTCAGCCAGCGGATTCAGTACACCTGCACGCGTGCGAACGGCCAGTCCTACTCGAATGTCGAAGTCGTGAGCGGCCTGTACGCATGGAATGAAGATACGCCCGGCGCGGAGATCGCCGGAACCAAAGGCAAGGCCACTCCAATGCCCAACACCGTCACGGATCGGCTCATCCGCTTGTGGGCAAGCCCTCAAGGCGCGGCAAAGGCAGCGGTGGCTGGGATGTCGTCGGATACATTTTGGCTCGGCGCGAATCCTGGCACTCTCCTCGCGGACGGTCTCTCCAGAGTGGGCCAGACCTCGGTCGAATGGATCTCCGGTAAGCCTGTTGTGACGTTCCCGATTCCCGCCGTACCGGGCGCAACCGCGACCGCCACGCTCGATTCGAAATTCATGACCGAGAGCGTCACTGTCAAGCTCGGCTCCGCAACCACCCAATTCACCTACGGCGATTATCAGGATTGGAACAACCCGCTGAACAAGATCTTCGTGTTTTACGCGGGCAAGATGACCGAACGCCGCAACGGCGCCGCCATTCGCGACCTGACTACGTTGCAGACGGAGACCGGCAACGTCTACGTCGTTGCTCCGGTGCCGGCGAGCGTGAAAGCCGCAATGAACGTCACTGCACAGCTCCCGCACGAAGTCATCGCAAAACAGGAAGCGGCCGTCGACAAGTCTGTACCCACCCCGCGCCTGGGCGATCATCCGGACTTGACTGGCAACTATTCGTATACCGATTGGATCGGCAACTATATGACCGGCGGCGGACGCCGCTGCGCTCCGACCGAAGCCCCCGATTGCGACCGCCAGGACAATCAAACCTACGATTTCGAGCTCTACTCGCCCTCGCGCTTCGGCAACATGGGCCGGCCGGTTTACCAGCCTCAGTATTGGGACAAGGTTCAGGAGCTGGATATGTGGACCAACAAGTATGACCCGGTCATGACCTGCCAGCCCCTGGGAGTCCCGCGCGAAGGCCCGCCGCGCCGCATTATCCAGACTGACAAAGATGTGGTCTTCTTTTATCAGGGCGGCGACGCCGGCGGCGGTTACGGCGAGTATCGTATTATTCCCACCGATGGCCGGAAGCACGATCCGCGGAGAGCCCTGGAAGCGACGTATCTCGGACAAGGTGTCGGACACTGGGAGGGAGGCAGTCTGGTTGTCGACTCCGTCTCGTTCGTCGATTCAACTTGGCTGGGCCGCGGCGGCTTCTTCCATTCCGCGGACATGCACGTAGTCGAGAAATTCACGCGCCAGGGCGATGCGCTCCTTTACGACGTGACGGTTGAAGACCCGGACGTCCTCGCCGAGCCATGGGTGTTGCCCACGCGAGTTGTACGCCGCAACGCGAACCCCGACGCCGGCCTTCTGGCCGAACGCGGCAACTGCGAGGTTTACGAAACCAACGATATCGCCTCGCAGATCCGGCATTAGACGCGAACCAGGCTCCTCACAACAGAATCCAGACGAGCCGTCCATTCCACTCCTCGGCCTCGGTCGCGCTCCAATAAGAATGAGCTCGTCGATGGCTGTCGAGATCGGAACCGCCTCGCGCGGCAGGATTACTCCAGGAGTCTGGGCGTTAACCGAAAATCGGGCAAAGTGCCCAGGGATTGTCCGCCGATCCTGGCTGACGAGAACTCGTCCTGAATCGGCGGCGATTCGCGGCACATCTGGGTCTTCCAAGCCCGCCAAGCCGGCATCCGCGGCGTTGCGGATGTCGATCTCAGGGTACGCATCGATCTCTCTTTGGTTCGCGAGGTAAAACGCCAGGGCGCCATGCACTTCCTCGAGCGTCAATGCCGGATAGCTCTCGACCATGCCCTCCGCCGACATCCCTTCACGGAAGAGATAGACGAGAGAATCGAGGACACACGGGTGTTCCCGAGCCGATATGCGCCATCAACCATCTTTACGTATTCCTTCGGCGCGAACCCATGTTCACACGCCGCCACGGCGCACGGCAATCAGCACCCCGTAGCGTAGGGGCTCCTCGACGCAGGGTTCCCGCGGAACGCGGCAACTGCGAAGTCTACGAGACCAACGACATCGCCCCACAAGATCCGGCATTAGGGAAAATCCGCGTGGACGCGCCTAGCGGCTCACGCCCGGCGGGACCACGAAGAACGAAAAGTGCGCCAGCATCCGTCCCAGGAAGCTGTCGCGCTCCGACACATCCACCCACGCCACTTGCTGCGGATCGTCCTGCTCGACGATAAAGCCCACTCCGCCGCGATGCAACCGGCGGTCGCTCCAATCGCCGATGATCCGCCCGTTCAGATACGTCAGGAAGCGGTCGTCCTGGATGCTCATGCGCACGCGGTAATCCACGCCCTTTTCGAGCGTCAAAGGAAGCGGCGAAGTACTGCGTTCGAACTCCTTCCCGTTCAGCACCACGTACCGCAACAAGCTCGCGTTGGGCTGCGCGCCGGACTTGGTCATCACCAGGCGGCTCGCATAATAGTTGTTCTGGTCGGTGGCGCGAAAAGCCCAGTTCAAGCTGCGCCCTTCGATCCGCCCTTGAAATTCCATCTGATAATTCTGCAGCGGGATGCTTCGCGTCCACAATCGCAGAGTGCCCGGCCGGCCCGAATCCGAACTCGATCCCGAGCTCGCCAGATTCCTGACCTCGTCCAATGACGCCCGCAAAGCCAGCGTATCCCAATCGCCGAATCCCGCGTGGAAATCGTGGTGCAGCGTCACCGGAGCGCTGCTGCGAATCAGCTCGCTGATCGCGCTTCCGGCGCGGTCCAGCATTCCTCGCTTCACGCCCGAATCGAGCGAAACCGCAGGAGTCGAGGAGCCGCCGCCCGATGGCCCGGGAAGCATCATCGCTAATATGAGCAGCCCCGCCACCAGCACGAACGCGAATGTCGAGGCGCCGTGACCGCCCGGTGCGCCCGCGGCATTAGCCGCGGCCGCTTTCTTAGTTTTCGATTTCTCGACCGACCACGACTCCAACTCATCTTCCTCGCGCATCACTTGCGCCGAGGCAAGACGAGCTTCTTGCCGATGCGCGGACGAGCAATACTGCTGGTCCGTCAGTGATCGGAGAAAGCCGATCTTCTTACCGCAAAGGAAGCAGAGTCGTGTCATCCTTTTCGATGTAGCCCGATTGTACCAGGTACTTTTCAACTATCGGCCGGTCTACGGAAAGAATTGCTAGGGGTATGCTCATGCTACCAGTACGTTTCTCAGGTCTATGCTCTAGGTGACCTCCCAGCGCCTTCAAATGCACCCCGAAGATCCCTTTCCCGACCCCGTTCCAATCCCCATCGAGGATGTTCTCGACCTCCATACCGTCTCCCCACGTGACGTTCCAGCCGTCGTGGAGGAGTACCTGACGGAGGCCAACCGCCTCGGCTTCAAGGCCTTACGAATCATCC
Source organism: Bryobacteraceae bacterium (assembly GCA_030037375.1). GTDB lineage: Bacteria > Acidobacteriota > Terriglobia > Bryobacterales > Bryobacteraceae > Palsa-187. The sequence goes on from JASHRP010000031.1 coordinate 8,280, forward strand.
ACGGGCGCGGCATCGGGGTCCAGCGTGAGATCGTCCGTTCCATCCTCGCGCGCACTCCCTTCGT
>JASHRP010000353.1 GCA_030037375.1 Bryobacteraceae bacterium
AAAAATCGTTTAGTTGGGTCTGCTTGCGATCCGCATCTTCCACGAACTGCGCGAAAAACTTCTTCGCCGCTTCGTCCTGCCCATCAAAGGTCAGTACCGGCTCCTGTTGAAACAGAGTCGCCGCGTACCAATCCACAATCGATCCCACATAGTTCTGGTAAAACACCCGCAGCAGGCGCTCCATATAAACGTCGCCGGGTTCACGCTGCCTGCGAACCAGATAGTTCTGCACGTTAAGCCGGAAGTGCTCGCCGCCCAGGTACAAGTCCCGATATTTGCGCCACATCGCCTTCCTGGCGATGTAATCCGGATGTTCTCGGTTAATCTCAAACACGTTTTCGCCTCGTCAAATCAATCTCTGATGACGCCAAATACCGGGCGTTCCGCCATGAAACTCCTGCCAGACCAAATACCCAAGCGCGTCCGACAAATGGGTCCGCTTCCGGTCCGCTTCCTTGTCCAGCACTTGAGTGCCTTCCTTGTACGCGACCTGCTCGAAATCCTTCATCAGCTCGACGCATTTCCCGGTCACCATCAGCGTCCGCCCACCATCCGCGGCCCGCAGCTTCGCGTTCATCAACGACACTCGATCCCTCACCAGCGGATTCGCCGCCGGAATCTTGAACTTCACGTCTCCGTAGGCTCCGCTTCGGAAAAACTCCCGTAACACCGCGATATCGCTCGATCCCGTAGTCTGGCGTTGTGCGCCGGTCGCGTCCGCATAGACAACCACGCCCGCCGGATGTCTCGGATAACGCCGCTCGAATTCCTCGCACGCCTGCCGGGTGCTCGCCCTTCGAAGCACGATCTCATCAAGCACCCTCACTGTGTCTCCCTCGACCTGCGCCACCACGGAACACATCGGATCGAAATTAAAATCCAGCGCCCATCTCAGCGGCCGCGTTCGATCCAGCTCCACTTCGCAAACATTCGCGACTCGCTCGAAGGCGTGATACACGCGGCCGGCGGTCAGATTCACATACGCGCCGAGCGCCTCCTGCTGAAACAGCCGCTCGTCGTAACTGCTCAACAGCCGCTCGTAATAATCCGGCACTTTCTGAAGCAGGTGCCGGTTCTCGAACGGCTCCGCGATCACTGTTTCGTAGCCTTCGATCTTCCGACCCACGAACCGGTCGTAAACCCAGTCGTAACCGCGCGGCGTCCACACCGCGAACCCTCCCAGCCGAGCCGCTTGCGGATCCCGCAGCCTTCCCTCCAACCGCAGCCACGCCTGCTCGGCCGTATACGTCAGCTCATCCACCCCGAACCACGCCAGATTGCTTCCGCGCAACCTCTCGAATTCGTCCACTGCGCGAAGTAGAATCTTCGATCTTGTTTCGCGAATCACCACGAAGTTTTCCGCGCGGTTTACCACGTGCGGGATGCGATTGCGCTCCAGCGTTTCCAGCAACGCCGCTGCCGTCGCATCCCGCAACATGGGGTACGTCGGGGCTCCGATCAGCCCCGTACGGCCCGGGTTCAAATAACTCAACTTGATCGCTTCATGGCATAGCGCCTGGCTCTTGCCCGATCCGATCGGGCCCGAAAACCCTTTGAACCGCGCTGCCGACTCATGAAATCTTCTTTGCGACGGCAGCGGGCTGTACGCTATGTTTCGCTCTCGGGATTGTCGCTCCCCTCCACCCACTTCACCGTGATCTCCGCCGGCTCTTCTTCCTCCAGCTCCTTCTGCAACTGCACCAACCGGATGTAATCGCCGAGGGTCGCTTTCACTTCGCCCTCGTTCAGCTTCTGCTCGACTTTCTCGAGAATCTCCTGAACCACCCGAGCTTTTTTTTTGTTGTGCTGCTCACGACCGAAGCGTATGCGAAGCCGTGCCGCGTACTGCGCCGAGTGCGAGCTAACTTCAGCTGATTAAAGGACTTCTTTTTTTACGAGTATTTGTGATCAACCCGTGGCGGCGCTTTTTTAGGCGCGAGCAGGCTCGACAATCGCGCTCATCGAGCCTTTCGAAGCGGGCATCCTCGGATCCGCGCCGTAGGCGTGAATCTGATCCCGCCCGAATTCCGCCTCTCTAAGCTCGCAGGTGATCACGATGGTTCGCCCGGTGGTGTCCACTTCAATTGCGTGCTGGAACGCGGATTCGGTGGAGAGAAAGAAAATCTTGGTGAGCATTTCGACCACGTAATCGTAGGTATGCTGGTCATCGTCCAGCAGCACCACGTGATAGAGCGGCGTCAGCTCATCGCGATTCGCGGCGCGCTTCTCTGGCGCCGTGGTCGTTCCAGGCATCGTTAGACTTCGATGGTAAACTGAAGCTGAAGGGGGGCGCAACGGATTCGACGGGATTGCATCCGTCGTGGGAAGTCGTGCCGGGTTCCGAGCTCCCGTAAAACGATCGGAAAACCAAAACTGCCAATACGCAGTTTGCATACGCTGCTTAATTAATTAAGTAGCCGCCCTGGTTCGATGGGCCTGCACGCGGGCCAAGGGCGTCATTTCGCAGGCTAGGTCCAAGGCTTCCGCCTGGAGCCGAAAGCCGAAATCAATCGGGCTAAGCCGCTGCTGCTTGCCGGTCTCCAAGGCAGCGGTCGAAAACTACCGAACCGGAAACGCACGTAGTCTTCTTGCGATTGACTTTCTCGGACGCGGGTTCAACTCCCGCCGCCTCCACCAATCTATTTGGCTTATGTTTTAACAACTTAGCAGCATAGCTCAGATTGCGTACCTAATACGTACCCTGGTCTATGGTACGATGCAGGCATGTTGCGTATCTACCGGCGACATGAGAAACGCTGCTCCCTCACCTCGAAGGGTGACCCGAACTGTCCTGGAAAGGTGAAGTGCCCGGTTTGGATCACTGGGACTCTTCTTGACGGCACCGATGTCAAACCAAAGAGTCTGAAGACTCGCAACTGGACGCTTGCCGCGCAGCGAGCTCTGGAAATGGAGGCCGGAACCAAGGTTGAGGAGCCGAAGGTCACTGTGTCGCAAGCAATCGCATCTTTCCGTGAGTTCAAAGAGAAGCGTTCGCCGGATACTAAGCGCAAGATCAAGCTACTGACGGATCGGCTCCAAGCATTCCTCGATAAGCGATCCATCCTACACATCGCGGATGTCAAACTCCCTCATCTTGCGGCCTTCCGTGAGACATGGACTGGAGCTGCGACGACGCGACGGCGGGATCAAGAGATCCTGAAGTCGTTCTTCTGGTATTGCGACCACTCAGACTTCCTCACAAAGAATCCCGTTATCCATCTCGACCCAATCTTGGTGACACGTCCGAAGACCGAGCCCTTCACTCATGAACAACAAGTTGCGATCTTCAACGCCCTGTCCAAATTCTCCGACGAGTACGGTCGTCAGGGTGGGCCTATAGCAGCGCAGACCAAGGCGTTCGTGCTGGTGCTGCGCTACACGGGTATGGCAATTGGAGACGTGACGAAACTGGAGAAAGCGGCCGTTACCGGGTGCCGCATTCGAACCTATCGGAAGAAGACCGGCGAAGAGGTATTTGCTAAGGTTCCGCAGTTCGTAGTTGATTCGTTGGACAAAGCTCCACACGATAGCGACAAGTACTTCTTCTGGAGCGGCGAAGGTCTCATTCATACGCGGACCAGCAAGTGGGGAGATCGGCTGCGCAAGCTTTTCAAGCTGTCTAACCTCGATGGGTGCACGCCCTACATGTTCCGCCACACGCTCGCCCGCGATTTCCTGGAGGATGGCGGCAGCATGGCAGAATTGGCTGAGCTTCTGGGCAATTCGGCTCAGGTTTGCCAGCGCTACTACTCCAAGTGGGACCGCCGACGGCAGGATCGACTTGAACGGAATCTTGATCACCTTCGCGAACGCGATCCCATCACCAAGATGCTCCAGGTCATTGAAGGATCTACTTCGGTCTCAACGACCACGAAGCAATGACCGATTCTCGGTGGCTTGGTCAGATTTTATCGGTTTCAAGCCTCGTTCTAATAGAGCCCGTCTGAGTAACGAGCTCGAGGCAGGAACGCAATGCAAGCAGTTTCACCGAGGGACTCACCTTCAGCCATGCTAGACACTTTTCTCGAGCGTCATTACACGCTCGCAGAGGTCGCGTCCATGTGGAATATCAGTCATGAGAAGGCCCGGAGGCTATTTCAGAGCGAATCCGGAGTCGTTCGTTTCCGGCAGCGAGCGAGCTATGGACGCCGTTCGTACAGCATTTATCGGATCCCCGAGAGTGTGGCGCGGAGAGTCCGTATGCGTTTAATGAATCCTTGAGTGAATGACCCACTCGGCCGCCCCTGCTCTTGGCCCACGCTTGCAAAGCAGGTGGTTGGAAAACGTAGCATTTTCAGTCGGAATACAACGTCCGAGAAACGGGGAGAGGCTAGCCTGCGCGGAAGCTCCCGCCCCAGATGATGGAAATCCACAGCAGCAGGGATATCCAGGCCACCACCTTGCTAAGTACGGGCGGCGGATTCTTCATCGCCGCCACTTTCCTATGGATCGTGAAGTTGCAGATCAACGCAGCCACCAGCACATAATCTTCAGCGGGAAGATCAGGTTG
>JASHRP010000354.1 GCA_030037375.1 Bryobacteraceae bacterium
GTCGGACTCGGGACGAAGCTCCGCGTTATATAGTACGGCTCGGTTAGATAAACCGGGTCTTCGAGCTGCGCGGCCAACGTCAGAATATCTCCGTGACGAATAAAATGGGTCGTGATCGTGGCCTGATCGCTGATCATTGCGCCATTGCGGCGGAGGTATCCGGTCATCATGTGGGTGGTGTAAGCGGTGAGCACGTCGCCTTCCCACACCCCGGTGGTGAAACCGCTCTGACTATGCGGAGCGTTCTTTCCCGGATGCGGACGCCCATCCATCCAAATGACCATGGCGTCGCGATCTTCCCATGCGCCCACAACCCATGCGACGGTCTTGCCCGAGACAGGATCGGCTTGATTCCACATCTTGATGCCGAAGGTCCCGATCATCATGTGCCATTGTGAGTAGAATGCGCAAATGCGCTCCGGCATGGAGATTTGCGATTGTTTATAGCTCAAGGCTTTGGCGCGGCCCGCGTCGTTGAACGGGATTCCGGTGAAGTCGCCGGGGTTCGGGCCTGCGCCGCGTTCCAGCGCATCCTCGTGATTTTTTGAGGCCCAGGATCCCGATAGATCGATCTGGGCAAGCGCAGGGAAACTCGTGCCAAGGAGAACCGCCACAGTGAGGCTAATTTGATTGCGCGTCATATTGAGCTCCTTACCACTTCACGGTACACGGCGTGGGTTTCCAGCCGGCATCGCTGTCCTGTTTCTTGAAATGTGAGGTGATGATAAACGGTTCGTGTAGGTACTGCGGGTCAGTGACAACAATGGTGACCACTAGCATCGTATCTCCGTTATGTTCTTTGAGCACGTCGTAGTATTCGGTGAGATCCGCGTTTTCACTATACGGAACGCCGTTCTTGCGAAGGTAGCCCGCTTTCAAATGCGAAGTGACCACTTTCAGGGACCCATGCGGCGGGGAACCGCGAGCCGGACGGGCCGTTTCCCACAGCGCAATCGAATTTCCCTGCAGCGTCGGCGGACCCGCGGGAGGTTTCCAATCGCCAAAATGAAACACCCGCGTCTGCGTTCCAGTATCGGTGTCCAACCGCAAAGTTCGGTCATCTTGCCAGGTGATGTGGAGGTGTTCCGGCTGGCGCAGAATCGCCGGCGCTCCGAACGCTCTGCACAGATCCCCCGATGCTTCATCCTTATCGGGATCCCAAGCATCGGCGAACTTCACGGCGGCGGGCGTCATGGGAACGCCTTCATAGTCGCGGGGCGGGGGCACAACCATCCGGAAGCGCCAGTCCTCGTCCACAATCGAAACCCAATAGCCGGTCAGATCGATCGGCGAGGAAGCTTTGGGATTATCCTGCGCCGGCTCAGCCCCGCCCCGCCCCCCTCGCCCAGCTTGCGCTTGCCCGCCTTGACAGTAGAGGACCAGCGGAAGCGCCAAGCCGATCGCCGTCAAGCCAATTGAAATTCGGAAATTTGAAAATCGATGTCGCATGCTGACTTCTCTCTTTGTGCGGAAACTATTTCTTGGTGGTCAAGTTTTTGTAAATGGCTTCGACAAACGCGCTAGTGACACCCGGCTGCGTGCCGTACTCGGTTTCGTATGGCAACGCTGGACGGGCAGCCTTGATTTGATCGAGCGTTTTTCCCTGCTTGATCAGGCTCGCAATCACATCCCGGACCTCCACCACCATGTCCCGGTAGTCGACGACGTCCAACTGCTGGCAGAGCCGTCCATGGCCGGGAATCACGTAGGTTCCGACGCCGTTATAGATGAATGGAATCGGCACGACCGTTAGCTCAATTATCCTGTTCAAGGCGTCGATCTCACCCTGAATGCTGCCGCCGTCGGCAATGTCGATCACAGGAAACCGGGTGGTATCCATAACGTCGCCCGCGACGACCACGTCGGCCTGGCGGAACAGCACGAGACTGTCCGCGCCGCTATGCGCGGCGGGTTGGTAAAAAATCTCGATGGCGTCGTCGTTCATGCGAAAAGCGTAGCGCTTTGTCAGGAACGCCTCTGTCGGCCAAGCGTCGCCGGGATAAGACGGTTTGGCGTCGCGAGCGCTCATTCTGCTGAGGACGCTGTCATGCGCAAGAATGGCCGAACCGATTTGGCCGTTGAGCACGTTCAGTCCGGATTTGGCTAGCTTCGCGTTTCCGCCCACGAAATCCGGACCCGCATCCGTGTTGATTATGTATCGGATCTGCGAATCCGTCAGTTTCTTGATGGCCGCCAAGACCTCCGCCGTTGCCGCCCCGTTCCCCGAGTTCACCAGCATGACGCCGTCCGAGCCGATCTGCACACCGATGTTTCCGCCAGCCCCGGCGATCATATAGAAGTTCGACCGAACCTTCACGACGTCGAGTCCAGTATTCGGTTCGGCGGCACTGAGGGAGAGCGCTCCGCACACCGCCAATCCGAGGACCGCAGCCACGGTCCGGCAGGGCATCGTGCTGGTGAAACTTCGCCTCACGTTACTGGAACGCATGTTTAATACTCTCCTCAAGCTAAGTAAGGTTTGCGCCTTTCGCGTACCTTACGACAGGCCGCCCCCACAATCCTCGCCAGTATATTGGCAAAGGCGTTGCAGGGCAACCCCGATGCGGCACTTGATTAATGAAGGGGCCCGCAGGCCGGCGCGGGCTCGTGGACTGTCAGATAAGCCGGGCGACCAAGGTTAGTGCTGAACTCCGGCTTTCTTTTGCGCTTTCTTCAGCCGGCGCGGCAAGCGCTGCTTGTTCTTCGGGAGCAGCTTGCCCTTTTTAACGGATTTTTTAGCCGGCGCCACGTTGGCCACGGGCGGCTGTGAGGGGGCCGCTTCGGCAGGTGCGGGCTCAGCAGCCTTTGCCTCGCCGCCTTTGACTTTCTTTTTCGTGGTTTCCTTCGCGGCAATTTTCTTCTCGGGTTTTTGTTGGTCTGCCATAGTGCCTCGCCTGCTGGTTTGGATTATCAAATGATCGGGTCAATGCGCGCCGTCGTAAAAGAACTGCTCGCGCGTGATCTTATCGTTCTTGACGGTATAGACAGCGACTTCTTCGCGCGTGATGCGCTGGCCGGTGGCTTTGGGCGTGATGTCCAAGGTAAAAAAGACCACGAACTGGTCCGGGTTCGCGCCATTGAAAAACGGACCGGCAACGGTCTCGCCATTGAAGGTTTTGTCGGAGACCCAGTCCTCGGATTTCTTAATCACCGGATCTTGGCCGGCCGTCTCCTTGCCGTCGCCTTCAACCGAAACAATGTCAGGCGCGTACATCGTGCGCATGACATCGAAGTTCTTGCCCTGCCTGCACAACTCCACAAACTTGCTGGCAACTGTTCTAACACTCATGATGGACTCCGATCGTTAGTGTCGTGCCGCGCACAATGCGTAGACGACAACACGTGTGCCAAGCCTCTCGTCCCGATTCTCGCACAGCGGACTGGATCGCGACCCGGATGAAGGGGCCAGCGCACGTGCATCTGGCTACGGTGATTCTTACTTACCCCAGGATTATCCAGCTGCTCGATACCATTTGACCAGGAGGGACATTATCGTCGCGAACGCCGAGGAGGACTGCAGCACTCGGTGGCGGTTGGAGTGGTTCTTCACTCGAATTACTCCTCATCGTGGTCCAAGGCTCCCGAGGGCGGAAGGATATGGTCCGCCTAAATGGGTGGGCGCTTGGACCGTATCCGGCATCTCTGCTGCGCTCCAGGGCAGATCAAAGCTCAGGTCCTCCGGGCTCACGGCGTCTACAATCCGGTAACCCGGTCATTCGCAGCAGCACCGCCGGACAGACTCCGCGCCGCG
>JASHRP010000355.1 GCA_030037375.1 Bryobacteraceae bacterium
GGGCGCTGGGCAATGTCGGCTTGATCAAGGAAGACGTTCGGCGGACGTGGGGATGGAGCTCGGTCGGCGATTTCGCGCGCAATCTGCGGCAGTGCGGACGCTCACTGGCTCAGCGGCCCGCCTTTGCAGTGGTCGCGATCCTGTCGCTCGCCGCGGGCATCGGCGCGAACACGGCCGTCTTTTCGCTTGCTCGCGGCATCGTCTTCAAGACGCTGCCGGTGGCGGGAGCAGACCGGCTGGTGTTGGTGCGGCAGAGCAATGCGGCTTTTCACATGGTGAACTGCTGCTTTGGCTCTGCGTTCTTCGATCAGCTTCGCCGGACCGATCCTGATTTTGAGGACGCTCTTGCAGTCAGCTCGCGTGAGATCACGCTTGAAGAGTCCGGGCAAGCGGAAAAGGTGCAAGCGGAGATCGTCAGCGGCAACTACTTTCGCATGCTCGATGTCCGGCCCGCGATCGGCCGCCTGTTGGACGAGAAAGACGAAACTTCCGCCCGCGTCTGCGTCATCAGTTACGACCTTTGGCAAGACCGCTTCGCCAGGCGCGCCGATGTGATCGGCAGGCAGGTGAAGCTCGGGACGGAGGCGTTCCAGATTGTGGGCGTTACGCAACCCGGCTTCAGTGGCGCGGAGCTTCACTCTCATGCCGATGTGCAGGTACCCGCATGGATGGCTGAGGTCAGATTCAAGAACGCAACCTGGGCCCAGATTATCGGCAGGCTTAAGCGCGGCGTGCGGCGCGATCGCGCGGAGGCTCGCCTGGTGGCCCTCGGCAAGCAGATTGAAGACGTGACGGGTCCGCACATGGGGCCTAAAGACGATTTCCTCCTCGAAGACGGCAGCCAGGGCATCGGGTCACGGAAGAGGCAGTTCGGCAAGCCGGTGATCGTCCTGTTCCTGCTCGTGGCGGTGGTGCTGCTGGTGGTCTGCTGCAACTTGGCGGCGTTGCTGCTGGTGCGGTCCGTGGAGCGGAGCAGGGAAGCGGGCATGCGGCTGGCGATTGGCGCCTCGCGCGGCGCGTTGGTGAGACAGTTCCTGCTGGAGAGTCTGCTGCTGGCGGCTGTAGGCGGCACAGCGGGCTGGGTGTTTGCGCACGCGATGAACAGAGTCTTGCTGTCGCTGCTCGATACCGCGAGCGCCGGACTCGCGCAAGAAGCGCAGCTCGACTGGAGCGTGTTTGCTTTTTGCGCCGGGCTGACGCTCTTGGCCGGGCTGTTGTTCGGAGTCCTGCCCGCTTGGCGAGCCTCGCGTGCCGATCCGTTGACGGCCATACGCGGCACGGCCACCGGCGGCCCGCGCTCCTTGCTAGCGTCAACGCTGATCGCGGGTCAGATCGCGCTCTCGCTCACCCTATTGTTCGGAGCCGGGCTGTTCACGCAGACACTGCGTCACCTGCGCGCCATCGACCTCGGGTTCAATCCTGAGAATCTGGTGCTGATTCACATCGACGACCGCAACCACGCTCAGTCGGCTCCGGCGTTCTTCCGGGAATTACTGGACCGGGCGCGGGCGATGCCGGAGGTCCGCGCGGCGAGCCTTACGAACCACGTGCCTCTGGTTCAGAACATGACTGGAGTGTCGATTCATCTGCCGGGTGAGTCGTTTCAAGCTATGAATGACTTCAGAAACACAGCGGCCATCACGAATGTGTCGCCCGGATATTTTCGAACGCTGGGCGTGCCGCTGATCGAAGGCCGCGACTTTGACGCGAGCGACCGTAATGACGCTCCGGAGGCGCCCGCCATCATCGACCGCGAGTTCGCGCGCCAAATCTTTCACGCCGACGCCTTGGGCAAACAATTTGTATTCGGCTCAGGAACGAAGGCAATTGTGATTGGTGTCGTGGCAGCCGCCAAATACCGGGTGATTCGCGAAGATCCCTCTCCGGCGATGTATCTTCCGATAGCCGGGCGCTCCTCCACGTTCTTATATCTTCAGGTCAGGACTACAGGGGACGCCACGAAAACGATCGATCGTTTGCGAGCGTTGGTCCATTCGGTCGATTCCGCCGTGCCTATCGATAGCGTCGCCACCATGGAGATGCAGATCGATCAGGGTGTGTCGCGTGAGCGGATGCTTGCGTTTCTATCGACGCTGCTCGGCGGGATTTCGGTTTCGCTCGCGGCGATCGGATTGTACGGCGTGCTCGCGTTTTCGGTGTCGCGCAGGACGCGCGAGATCGGAATTCGAATGGCCGTCGGAGCGGACCGCGCGGGCATCGTTGGGATGGTGCTGCGCGAGAGCGTGTGGATCGTCGCGGCCGGACTCGCTGTGGGCATACCGCTTGCCTTCGCCTGCGGCCGGTTTGCCTCGGCATTGTTGTACGGATTGAACGCGCAGGACGCGCGAACCGCGGTCCTCGCGACGCTGCTGCTTGCCGCCGTCGCCTTGGTGGCGGCGTTGCTTCCCGCTTGGCGGGCCGCCCGCGTCGATCCGATGACGGCGCTAAGGAGTGAATGATGTGGTGGCGTAGAAAATCTGAAGCCGATCTCGATCGCGAGCTCCGCGCGCATCTCGATCTCGAAGCCGAGGAACGCGGCGATGCCGCGGCCGCTCGTCGCGCGCTGGGCAACCTCGGATTGATCAGGGAGGATGTCCGCATGAACTGGGGATGGACTTGGCTCGAACCACTCTGGCAGGACTTGCGGTACGCCGCGCGGATGCTTCGAAAGAGTCCCGGTTTCACTGCGGTCGCGGTGCTATCGCTGGCGCTCGGCATTGGCGCGAATACGGCAATCTTCAGCCTGATCGACGCGTTACTGCTCCGCGCGCTTCCCGTGGGCCATCCGGAAAGGCTGGTTCAGATCTCCGCCGTGCTCCCGAACGGGCGCCCGCAGGCGTACTTTTCTTACCCGATGGTCGGCGAGCTTGCCGCGCGCAAGGGAATCTTCGATGGCGTCGCGGGATTCAGTTCGGAGCGATTCGACACCGGCGACGGCGTCCACACAACCGGAGCGTTCGTCAGCGGCGGGTACTATAAAACGCTGCGCATCGCGCCGGTTGTAGGACGCTTGCTAACCGAATCGGACGATCAGCCAGGCGCGTATCCGGTAGCCGTGATCAGCGACGGCTATTGGTCGCGCCGGTTCGGCCGCGATCTACGTGCCGTCGGCCGATCGATTCGCATCGAGGGCGGTTCGGCGACCATCGTCGGCGTGAGTCCTCCGGGATTCGAAGGAATGGATGTCGCGCAGCCCGCCGATATCACCCTGCCCATCGCCATTACGCCGCAACTCGAACCCGATTATCGCGCACAGGCCGTCAATTACAACTACTACGGACGCCAGATCGTGGCGCGTCTGCGGGACGATGTTTCCCTTGCCCAAGCAGAGACGCTAGCGCAGGCGAAGCTCGCGGCGATCTGGGCTCAATCGTATCTGGCGACAATGCCGAACCGGCAAGTCCGCAACTTCGGCAGTCCGG
>JASHRP010000356.1 GCA_030037375.1 Bryobacteraceae bacterium
ATTTTGAGCTTCCGGATCAGGATGGAGGGATGGTTACGCTCGCGGGACTACGGGGCCGGAATGTGGTGCTGGTGTTTTATCCGGCGGATGACACGTCGGTCTGCACTAAGCAGCTCTGCGAGTTTCGGGATGCCTGGGATCTGGCGCAGGGGAAGAACACGGTGGTATTTGGGGTGAACCCGGGCAAGAGCCACGCGAAGTTTCGCGACAAGTACAAGTTTCCGTTTCCGCTTCTGTTCGACGAGGGGCAGAAAACCGGGGCGGCGTATCGGGCCAAAGGGTTGATCGTGCCGAAACGAACGGTGTACCTGATCGGGCCGGATGGCGTAATCCGGTACGCTCGGCGCGGGAAGCCGATGCCGGAAGAGGTACTCGCGGCCGCCGCATGATTCTGCCCCGGCTGTACCCGATCCTGGATACGGAGACTGCGACGCGGCGCGGTATCGATGCGGTGACTGCGGCGGCGCAGATTCTCGAAGGCGGCGCACAGATTCTACAGTTCCGGCACAAGGGGTTCTGGTCGCGCGGAGTTTTTGGAGCGATGGAACGCGTGGCAGAGTTGTGCGGGAAGGCCGGAGTGCAGTTCGTGGTGAATGATAGGGCGGATCTGGCTCGGCTAATGGGCGCGGCGCTGCATCTGGGACAGGACGACATTCCGCCATCGGCGGCGCGGAAAATCGTCAGCGATCTGCCGATCGGATTTTCCACGCACAACGAGGCGCAGCTTCGGGCGGCGAGCGAGGAGCCGGTGGATTATTTGGCGCTCGGGCCGATTTTCGGGACGGGTTCGAAAATCAATCCGGACCCAGTGGTTGGGGTTGGGGAGTTGCGGCGGCTGCGGCCGTTAACGAAAAAGCCGCTGGTGGCGATCGGCGGGATTACGCGGGCGAATGCTCGCCCGGTTATCGAGGCTGGTTCGGATTCGGTTGCGGTGATCGGCGATTTATTTCCGCAAGACGGCGGCATTGCGGCACGGGTGAAGGAGTGGCTGGCGATCCTCAGTTAAGGAACGTACTGCACTTCTTCTTCGAGCTCCAGGCCGAATTGGTTTGAGACTCGGGATTTCAATTCATCGATCAGCTCGCGCAGATCGGCGGATGTGCCGCCGCCTTCGTTGTAGATGAGATTGGCGTGGTAATCGGCGACGCGGATTGCTCCGCGCGACATGCCTTTCGCGCCTACGGATTCGAGGAAATGCGCGGAGGGAACCTTGCCTTCGCGAATCACTCGGGCGGGAACTTGGGCGCGGACGGAATCCGGGATCTGAGCGAGGATCAGGTTCTTGAAGATGCTACCGGCGCAGCGCATCGATGGCGGATACTTGTCGTCGCGTATTTTGCGAATGCCGCCGGCGGTTGCGCGAAGCTCGGCGGGATCGGCGGGATCGAGGCGCAGAGTTGCCGAAGTCACGAGCCAATTCTTCCGGCGCTTGAAGATGCTTTCGCGGTAGGCGAACTCGCATTCGGCGTTGCCGATTTCGCGAAATCCCAAGCCTTCGAAGAATCGGACGGACTCGATGCGTTCGTCAATCGAGTGCCCATAGGCTCCCGCGTTGCCGTAGACTGCGCCTCCGACCCAGCCTGGGATGCCGGTCATGGTTTCGAGGCCGCGCAGGCCGCGGTCGATAGTGAAATCGACGAGGTCTTGCAAGACTGCGCCGGCTTCGACGCGGACGGTCGCGCCGGAGCAATCGATTCGCGGCGCGCGGTAACGAACAATTGCGCCGTCGAAGCCAGCATCGTAGGCGATTAAGTTTGTTCCGCCGCCGATCAGCACGAACGGCAAATTCGTGATGGAAAGCTCTGCGAGAGCGAGCGGCAACGCTTCTTCAGCCCCGATATCGATCAAGAATCGCGCGGGACCGCCGATTCCGAAACGAGTGCAAGCACTCAGCGGAGCGTGTTCAGATACCGATAGGCAGGGGATCGCCCGCAACCGCGAAAGCATTATCCCCAGCTTAGTATGCTCGGCTACTTCAGAAACTTATCGAACCAGGCGAGTTCCTCATAGAGCACGTGTTCGAGAGTTTCCTTCGCTCGATAGCCGTGGGCTTCGTCCGGCAGCATCACGAGGCGCACAGTGCCGCCGTTGCCGCGGATCGCGGCGTAGAGACGCTCCGATTGGATCGGGAACGTGCCGGTGTTATCGTCGGCTTCGCCGTGGATCAGCAGAATCGGCGTCTTAATCTGATCGGCGAACCAGAAGGGCGACATCTTCGTATAGACGTCGGGAGCTTCCCAAAAGCTCCGGCGTTCGGACTGGAAGCCGAAGGGCGTGAGCGTGCGATTGTAAGCTCCGCTTTCGGCGACGCCGGCGTGGAACAGCTTGGTGTGAGCGAGGAGATTCGCGGTCATGAACGCGCCGTAGCTGTGGCCGAAGACGCCAACCTTATCGCGATCGGTCACGCCCATCTCGACGGCTTTATCGATCGCGGCCTGGGCGTCCATGGTAATCTGCTCGACGTAGGTGTTGTTCACGTGATCGGGATCGCCGATTACTGGCATTCCCGCGTTATCGAGCAAAGCGTAGCCGTGCAGCACGGCCAATTGGTGGTAATTCAGCTCGGGGAAGGTCCGATCCTCGTGGCCGGTGACCTGGCCAGCGGTCTCGGCGTCGCTGTACTCGTAGGGGTACGCCCAGACGAGGGTCGGCAGGCGAGTGCCGGGTTTGTAATCCGCGGGAAGGTAGAGCGTGAAGGAAAGAGGCACGCCGTCGGCGCGTTTGTAGGTGACGAGTTGCTTCTTGATGCCCGCCGTTTGCGGCGTGGGATTGGTGAAGTGCGTCAGGGGCGTGGATTTTCCGTTGACGCGCAGAAAATAATTCGGCGGTTCGGTGGGGCTTTCATGGCGGGTCAGCAAGCGCGTGCCAGTATCATCGAGCATCGCGACGATGTCTTCGAATCCTTCCGAGGTTTGGAACACATGTTCGGATTTGCCGGTTGAAAGGTCGAATTTGTCGAGGAAGGGGTGGTCTCCGGTAGGAGAGGCTCCGGTGCCGATCATGAAGATAGATCCGTTCGATTCGACCACGTGGCGATGGCCGTCGGGCGTGGTTGCTTCGACGGGATTGCCGGGATTGTGATACTCGTCGCGTTCGTTGCGCGTGGCGATGACGCGACCCTCGGAGCCGGGCTTGTCGAGATCGACTTCCATGGTGCGGATGACGCGAGAGACACGCTCGAAATCGGAGACCAGCGCCTTGCCGTCGGACAAGGGCGTGAGACCGCGGAAACGCTCTACGGTTTCGAATGCAGTGGTGGGAGGAGCGGTGAACGGCGCGGAGATGGTCACGATCTTGTCGCGATGGAGGGCCTTCTCCTTGGGATTGCCGCCGTCTAGAGCCTCCACCCAGGCGAGCGTGGCAGGCTTTTCAGGTAGCCATTCATAAGATCGCGGGCCGGTGCGGACGCCCCCGAGAGGAACGTGATCTTCAAGGGGCAGGCTGGCGACTTTGTACTCGCTCTTGCCGGCGCGATCCCAGACTTCGATCTCCTGAGGGAACGATCCGGCGGGGAGTTGATAGGAGAAGGGACGGTGCAGCCATTCAACCAGAACGTGCTTTTCGTCGGGCGAAGGACGAAGGCCAGTGTAGATGGCGGGCTTCCCTAAGTTCGTCAGCTTTCCGGTGGCTGAATCGAGATAAGCAAGTTGGGCCGTGGCGTAGTAATCGAAGAGATCCTCATCATGCGCGCTGGTGAGCAGGTCCTCATAGGTGGGCGCGGGACCGGCGTGGCCGAGGCTCTGTTGGACGTCCGGACCTTTGGGGATGATGGTTTCTTTCGGAGCCGCCCCGCGATTGGCGGGTACAAGACTGATCAACAGCGTACGATTGTCGCCGAGCCATTGAATCCCGCCACCACCGCCCCGTCCTCCTCCACCGACGCGCACGCCGTTGATGCGCACGCCTTCTACGCGTTTGGTTTTGCCGGTCATCGCGGAGCCGATCCATAGCTCGATACCGTTGCTCGCGGTGTTCGTGAAAGCGAACTGTTTGCCGTCCGGGCTCCAGACGGGCGCGCCGGGTTTACCATCTTTCGGGAGGTCGACGTTGATGTCGGCGCCATCGGGCAGACGCTTCAACGCGAAGGCGCGATAATTCTGCGCGAGATGCATCCCGTTGGTGATGGCGTCGATGCGAATTCCGGCGAGCCGGAGCATGGGCTGGGCGACCTCAGAAATGGACGGGTAGCGCACGGACTGCATGAGGATTATGGCATCGTGCTGCGGGCTGACAGAGACCGCGGGGGTGGGCGGGGCGTTCAGGACGTCGACAACGTCTTTGGAAGGTTGATGATAAGGGAAGTCTTCCGCCAGCAACGTGGTGGCGCAAAGACCTGTGACGGCGGCAATGCACAATGCATGGCCGCGCATGAGCCGGTTTGCGCGTTCCATCGGAACTCCTTTAGGGCAATGGTAGCACCGGGGTGACGGCGGCGATTCGGCGGGACGAGTCGCGCGATTGAAACAATTTGCCGCTGAAAACAATTTCTAGGAACATCGTTGCGGGCGAGTATGCTCAAATGGAATTTACTCCCTTCCTGGAGGAAGCAACCCTGTTGAACCCAGCAGTTCTCGCCCTGGAAGACGGTACGGTCTTCGAGGGCCAGAGTTTTGGTGCGCTCGCAGAGCGAACCGGAGAAGTTGTTTTCAATACGGCGATCACCGGCTATCAGGAGATCTTCACCGATCCTTCTTATTCCGGGCAGATCGTGGTGCTGACCAATCCGCAGATCGGCAATTACGGCGCGAACGACGCGGATAACGAATCCGCGAAACCGTTCATCGAAGGTCTGGTGGTGCGCGAGTTCTCGCCGCTATCGAGCAACCGGCGAGCCGATGAGACGGCGCAGGAGTTCCTGCTCGAATCGGGCGTGCCGGTGGTCACCGGCATCGATACCCGAGCGCTGGTGCGGCATCTCCGGTCGCGTGGCGTGATGCGTGGA
>JASHRP010000032.1 GCA_030037375.1 Bryobacteraceae bacterium
AACCAGGGCACTCGCCTGCAGGTCACGATCTCGAACATTCCGGCGGGCGCGTATGTCTTGGTTCCCGAAGCCGTCTACCTGAACAACGGCACCATCAACAGCGGTATCGCTGTTCTGGTGAACACCGATACTTCCGGCAATGGCTCCTACTCCCCGGTTCCGCCGACAGGCACTACCGCTGCTCAGGCCACCGGTACCTACGTTCCGATCGCCTCCAGTGGCATGGCGGTCTACGAGGTTCTGTTCGCCGATCCGTTCAGCATCGAGACTGCGGTCGTTACCACGATCGTGGCCTACAGCCCGAGCCTGAACCTCAATCAGCCCAGCACCACCACGACGGCTCAGGCCTTCGGTGGGTTCGCTCCGTTCTACAGCACCGCGTCGGCGCATGAGCCGCAGCCGCTGCCGTTCCCGAACGGCGTGACTCTGCCGGTGCCGCGCTTCGCTCCGGGTACGGTTCCGGCCAACCCGAACTACTTCCAGATCAACAAGTGCGCTTGCAACTTGCTGTTCCCGTTTGTCTCCGCTACCGGCGGATACGATACGGGTATCGCAATTGCCAATACGTCGCTGGATAACCTGGGTATCGCCGGAGGTTCGGCAGCCCAGAACCAGTTCGGCGGTATCCAATTCTGGTACTATGGTTCGCTCAATGGCGGAGCGCCTCCGCCGTCGCAGTGCACCAACGTAGCCAGCCCGGGCACCTGCCCGACTCCGTCCAGCACCTCAACGACGCTGGTAGGACAGGTCCCCTCGGGCCAGATCCTCACCTACGTGCTGAGCAGCGGCGGCGGTCAGATTACCAGTCCGACCGGCGGTAGCGCAAACGGCCTCGATAACCGTGCGAACGGCTTCGAGGGCTACATCATCGCGCAGGCGCAGTTCCAATACTGCCACGCCTATGCCTTCATCACGGCGATCGGAGCAGGACCTCTGTCTGCTGCGGTGTCGGAGGGCTACCTCGGCCTGATCCTTGCCAGCTCCTCGCTGGCCCGGCCGGGACTGCCTCCGGCAGAGCAGTTGGTCCACTAAGCGCAAGCTAGTTTAAAGGCGATCGAGGGGAGGAGCTTCGGCTCCTCCCCTTTTCGCGTTTCGGGGACACCTAAATCACTCAAACATTTGCATTAGGTTCTGTTTTTGCTAGCTTCGCTCAAACCGCCTGTGGTAGACTTACAGTTGTCCCCGCGTCCACTTCGCCAAGAGGTATTTCCATGCTGAATCGAAACGTGTCGCTCGCCTTGTGTCTGAGCGTCATTTCGGGCGCGGCCTTCGCCCAGAGCAACCAGGGAGCTGGGTACATTTTCGAGTTCTCCACCCCTAGCACGGCCTCGGGTCAATTTGAAGGCTTTCTCGCGAGCGGCTCTAGCCTCGGTTCCCCGCTGTTCAATAACACGGGACCCGCGGGAGCGACCTCGCTGGTGGTCAAGCCCGATGGAAGCCAGTTCTACATGGCCGGCACTACCGGGCTCGTGTCGTTCAATCCCACTTTCACGACGCCACAGACGGTCAATGGTCTGACCGGTTCGCTAACGCAGGCGGTAATTACGCCGGATGGGCGATATCTTCTGGTGGCATCCAATCAGGGCGGCGGCGCCTATACACTATACGTCGTCAACACCACCAGCAACAGCGTCACGCTCACTTACCCGACCTCCGGATCGATCGTGGGCATCGCGGTGAGCCGGGACTCGCAAACTGCCTGGGTGCTAACGGCCTCTTCACAGACGTTGATCGCAATCGTCAACTTGGCGTCCCAATCGGTTACCGCCTCCGTGCTTCTGCGGGATCCCGCGACGGATGAGGGCCTCGGCGGCGATCCCACCTCCATCAGCCTTTCCCCGCTCGGCCAGCTTTACGTCACGGCCGAAAACCAGATCCTTCAGATCAATCCCCCGGACCTCTTGACCTGCATCGCCAGCCCCGCGACTTGCATTCCGGTCGCGACCGTTCTTCAGGTGCTCGCCACGCCGGGACCGCTGCAATTTACGCCCGACGGGACGCTCGCGTATTTTGTCAATCAAACGCCCGGTATCGGCGGGAAATCCCTGCTGCAGGTCCCCATTCCATTCACCGCTGCGTCCAATACTCTGTCCTGGCCGCCGTTCGTGGCGGGGGAGCAACCGGAACAATTCGACAGCATCGCCGTCGTAAGCTCGACACGGTTGCTGGCGCACTCGCCGGCCGACACCACGCTTTGGGATGTGGCGCCCGATTTCAGCACGGTCACCGTCAGCGCGCTGTCGACTGTAGTTCCGGTCACCAGCGTGGTTGCGATGACGCTTTCGAATGAGCTGCCCAGTGCCCAAACCGCGTTCCTTTTGGTGGGAGGCGGCCAACTCTCCACCATCTACCGCGTTTCTCTGAATTCAAATACGGTGACCAGCCAAGGCAGCGCGGCCTTTAATACAGGGACTCTTCAATTCGCCTACGTACCGCAGGAAGCCAACCCCAGCCTCTTCCTGCAATACAACACGCCCCAGACTGTCGCCGCTGGCGCAACCGCGGCCCCGCTCATCGCGCGCGTGCTCGACGCTGCGGGGCGCCCCGTATTCGACGTCCCGGTGTCGTTCACCGATCCCTCCGGGACCATTACATTCGCTAACGTCAGCGCGGTCACAAACGCGGACGGCTTTGTGCAAGCAACCCCCACCGTCGGCCAAACCCCCGGGACGTATCCGATAACATTGACCGCGGGAACCTCAGGCTCGAACGTCGCCACTACTAGTTTCAGCATCGTAATTCCCGGCGGCGTACAAACTGGACCGACCGGCGTCAATCAAATGAGCATCGTCTTCGGCAACGGCGGTCTCTTCCAAGCCGGGGAGCCGCACTTCGATTCCGAACCGCTGACCGTGCAGGTGGTCGACACCAACGGGAATCCGCTGCCTGGCGTCAGCGTGACTTTCACAGTCACCGGGCCTAATATCGCGAGCCTCGATAACCCGAGCACCACAACGGATCAAAACGGCTTGGCTTACACGGATCTCTTTCCCTTGACCCCGCCGCAGTTCACCCCTTATCAAGTCACGCAAGTGGCTGCGAGCTCCTCGCTGGGGGCTGTGGTGTTTCAAGAAGTCGTGTTTCAGATCGATCCAACCGGCACCGGGGTTCCGCAGTTCAGCGTTCTTCAGCCGACCGGCGGCCAGACCATCACCGCAGGCGAGGGAGACGTCGTACCGCAAGCCATACAGGTCGCAATATTCACCTCCGCCTTCGGGAGCTCTCAGCCAATTCCCGACGTCAGCATGCGCATCACCGACCCGGCGACGCAAACCGCCAACGGGCCCGGAACCTGTCAGGGAAATCCGCTGAGCGACCAGACCGGTACCGTCACTTGCAACTTCATCGCCGCCTGCGCTACCTCGATTGCCGCGAACGGCTCTCCGCTCGGGCTCGGGCTGCACGGTTTCGACATCGATCTGGGCGAGTACAACATCAAAACCGGCTACTCGGTGAACATCGTTCCGGGGTCTACGCAGACTCTAGTCGTGGGATCAGGTAATAACCAGAGCGGAAATCCCGGAGCGGCGCTCAGTGTCCCGCTAGTGGCCCAAGTCACAGACCAATGCGGTACCGCGGTGCAGGGCGTCAACGTCACCTGGAAAGTGACCCAAGGCGGGGCCACTCTTTCGAACACCACCACGGTCTCGAACCAGGGTGGCAACGCGAGCATCAAGGTTACCCTCGGGCAAACCGCGGGAACGGTGCAGATCACGGCGACCGCCGGGTCCGCAAGCGTGACCTTTACCGAAACGGTCAGCGCTGTTGTTGGAAACCTCGCGTTGGTCTCGGGCGGAAACCAGACAGCGCTTTTGAATCAGGCCTTCGGCTCCCCGGTCGTTTTCCAGATCACTGACAGCCACGGCAACCCCTATCCTGGCCTCACAGTCAATTTCTCGGTCGTGGGCGGCTCCGCTTCCATAAGCCCCTCCTCGGCGACCACCAACTCACAGGGTCAGGTCTCGGTCAGCGTCACCGCCGGGGGCACCGCGGGGACCATCACGATCAGCGCGACCTACGCGAGCTTCACGGCCCTAGCAACCCTCACGGCACAGGCCCCAGGCTTGCCGCTAACTGCGGCGAGCTTCGCCAACCTTGCCAGCGGCCAAGCGGGTCTCGTGCCCTGCGGACTAGCCACAGTCACGGGAACGGGTCTGGCTCCCAGTGTTAACGGCGTCGTCGTCGGAAACGAGACCGGCATTGGTCCCCTGCCGTACACGGTCGCGGGCGTTAGCATCACGGTGAATCTGATCCCTGCGCCGATCCGCTACGTCCTAAATCAAAACGGAATCCAACAGGTCAACTTCCAGACACCGTGCGAGACCGTTCCCGGCAACGCCACGGTTGTCGTGGAAGTGAATTCCAGCACTACGACCATTAACGGCGTCACCATCTACCCCGCGCAGCCGGGAATCTTTACCTACGCCGGTCCCAGCGGCATCGCCTACGGCGAGGTGATCAGCGCGACCAATGGCAGCTACCTCACGCCCAGCAACCTCGCAGTTCCGGGTAACACTTACTATCTGGTTGCGACCGGACTTGGCCAAACCACGCCGACGATTACCACCAACTCCGCCGGCACTGGCTCACAAGTCATCAATCCGGCGAACGTGGTCCTCGCGATTGACAACATCGGTGTTCCGGTGACGTCGGTGGTGTATCAACCGGAAGGCATCGGGGTGTACCTCATCGAGTTCACCATCCCGACGCTGGCGAATAACGCGCCGTTCCCGACGGGCCAAAACCTCCCGATCACGCTCGGCGTGATCTCCGGGGGCCAAACCATCTTCGACACCGCACCGGCGGCTATTCCGGGCATCCAGTAGGGCACATCCAGCGATCTGGAGCTGCAAGCGATAACGTTTGCAGCTCCAGGGACGCTGTAACGCTAACCCACCTTTTTCCACTTCTTGCCAGCGCGGATGGTGAAGCTCTCGCGAGGATTCGTGACGGCCGTCCACCTCTCCCCATCGATCTCCACCGCGCCAGCCTTCAACAGCCGCTCGGCTTCGGTTCGGGAGGGCGCCAGGCCGGTCCCGACGAGCAACTTTGGCATGTTCGTGCCCGAATCGCCAAACCATTGGTTCGGAACAGACTCAATATCGGCCGGTTCAGCGCGCTGGCGTACCTCGCGATTAAAATCCTCGGCGGCCTGCCTGGCCTCGGCCGCGCCATGAAAGTCCGTCACGATGCGGCCCGCCAACTCCATCTTCACGCTCATGGGCTCGCGCTTCTTTAGCTCCGCAATGCCCGCCAGCGATACATCGGTCAACAGTTCGTAGTAGCGCCACATCAGCTCGTCGCTGATGCCCATGACTTTCCGGTACATCACCTTCGGCGGTTCAGTAATACCGATATAGTTGCCCTTCGACTTCGACATCTTCTCCACGCCATCGGTTCCCTCAAGCAGCGGAGTCGTGGCGACAATCTGCGGCGCCTGCCCGAAATCGCGCTGTAGGTCTCGGCCGACCAATAGATTGAAACGCTGATCCGTGCCCCCCATCTCGACGTCACACTTCAGCGCCACCGAGTCGTAGCCCTGCACCAGCGGATACAAAATCTCGTGCATCGAGATCGGGCTGCCCTCTTTGTAGCGCTTCGCGAAGTCGTCGCGCTCTAAAAT
>JASHRP010000357.1 GCA_030037375.1 Bryobacteraceae bacterium
CGGCCCGCTCCAGTGATCAGAGCGGTCCGTCCGCTAAGGTTTAATTGCGTCGTCTTTGGAGATGTAGTCATTTCGCCGCGTTCCCAGTCCGGCTCAGCCAAAGCCATAGCACTGTCCCAACGGCCGGCAACAAGCTCATTGAGACGAAAATCGCGCCGTACCATCCGCGGTCGAACCAATGGCCGTAGATCAGCAACACTACCGCAAGCACAGCCGACCACGATCCCGATCCGATGCCGCCGACCATCGCCGTTTGGCTGCGCGGATACAGATGCGAGCCGACTCGCAGCGAAAGCACCACGAATCCATCCGCCACAAACGTTGACCAGAAGAACAGCGCGAGAACGATGCTCAAGGAATGAGTTAGCGTCACCAGCGCTGAAGGCAGCGCGAGCAGGGTGAGCAGGCAGAACAAGCCAGCCGGGCGCTTTCCCGGCGTCACCCGTTTGTCGGCGACCCAGCCCCAGAAATAATAACCAACTTCCCAGCCGAGCAGAGGAATCCACAGCACGCGGCCAAGCTGCGCCTGCGATAACCCGAGCGCGCGGTTCAAATACAGCGGACTGAAATACGAGACCACGCCCAGCGCGACCGCGCCGAGCCCGAAGCTCACCACCACCAGCCACAGACGCCGCTCCAACAAATTCGGCCACTCGATCTTCAAAGATGCGCGCCGGTGCTCGCCCACGTACGGCGGTCTGCCGATGATGCTCCACATCGCCAGCCAGCAAACGCTCATGGTTCCGGTGACCAGAAACGCCGATCTCCAGCCGAATCGCAGCGCGATCGGCGTTACGAGCAACGGCGTCAAAATCGCGCCAAGAGACGCGCCGCTATAGCCGATCGCCGTGCCGCGGGATTGCCGGTTCGGCGGCAGCGACTCCGCGGCGGCTTTAAGCGCCGAAGGGAACGCCGATCCTTCGCCGAACCCCAGCACAGACCGCGCGATCGTGAATCCCCAGAATCCGGACATCCAGGCATGCGAAGCGCTCGCGGCGGCACGAATCGACATTGCGGCGAACATGCCCTTGCGCAAGCCGATGAAATCGAGCAGCGATCCCCACAGCGGATTCCCGATCATGTAAAAAATCGAAAACGCGGAGAGCGCCTGAGCATAGGCTTCGGCGCTCAAGCCCGTGTCGTGCAGGATGGTCGGAGAAAGAACTGCGAGAACCTGCCGGTCCACGTAGGACAGCAAGTTCGCCAGCATCATCGCGGCGGACGGGACCCACATCATCCAACCCCGTGCGCTGGAGCTTGAGGCTGGAACCGCCGGGGCGGAGCTGAGATCGGTTTCGCTCACCACAGGAGTTTATCGCAATTGTATTTGCGACAATGATCCTCGGTGCAAACGATGATGCAAACACGATGGCTGGCGCTTCTGCTTTTGGCATCCCTTGTTACCCTGGTGGGGTGCCGCGAAGATACTCTTCCTAAAGTCTCTGAGTACCCGTCCGCGCAGAAGGGCGGCGTTGTCGATGATTACTTCGGCACGAAGGTCCCCGATCCGTACCGATGGATGGAGGACCTGGATTCGAAGCCCGTCGCCGATTGGGTCGCGGCGGAGAACAAGCTGACCTTCGATTATCTGGCCAAGCTTCCGCTGCGCGAGCCGTTTCGAAAACGCATCACGGAGTTGTGGGATTACCCGAAGGTTTCGATTCCCATCAAGGAAGGAGGCCGCTATTTTTACGTGAAGAATAGCGGCTTGCAGAAGCAGGCTCCTTTGTACTGGCGCGCCAGCCTCACCGGGCCCGCGACGATGATCATCGATCCCAACGTTTTATCGCCCGATGGCTCCGTTTCGATGGCGCAATGGTCGCCGTCGCGCGACGGGAAACTGCTCGCCTATGGGCTTTCGGAAGGCGGCGCGGACTGGCGCACGATCCACGTGCGGGAGATCGATTCTGGAAAGGACCTGACGGATGAGGTTCGGTGGATGCGTTTTTCCGATATCTCCTGGACCAACGATTCGAAAGGATTCTTCTATTCGCGTTTCCCCGAGCCGCCGCCGGGCAAAGCTCTAGAGGCGGCGTTGTCCGGACAGGCGGTCTACTATCACCGCATCGGGACGCCACAATCCGCGGACAAGTTGATTTATGAGCGCAAGGATCTGCCTACCTGGTTCATCGGCGGCTCCGTTACCGAGGACGGGCGCTATCTGACGATCTCGATCCAGAAGGGGTCGGATAACAACAATCGGCTTTACTACTCCGATCTCGGCGATCCGATGCATCCGGCAATCGGCGCGCCTGTCAAGCCGCTGATCGAACAGGACGGCGCGGAGTTCGCCCCGTTCGGCAATGAAGGCCCGGTTCTCTATCTGCGTACCGATAAGATGACGCCGAACCGCAAGGTGATCGCAGTGGACGTGAACAAGCCTACCGAGGCGAATTGGAAAACCATCGTGCCTGAGGCGAAGGAAGCGATCGAGAGCGTGGCGTTGATCGGCGGGCGCATCGTTGCGCAGTACCTGGTGGACGTGCAGAGCAAGATTTCTATGTTCGGCCTGGACGGCGCCTCGCAGGGCGACGTTGCCTTGCCTGGTACGGGAGCGGTTGACGGAATCTCCGGCCGCGAAGATACTCCCGAGATTTTCTACATGTTCAGCTCGCCCTTGTTCCCGGACACCGTATACGATTACGACCCGCAATCGCGCCAGCAGACTTCCTTCGAACCCGCCAAACCTCCTGTGGACGTCGCCCAGTATGAAACCAAGGCCTTGTTCGCGACCTCCAAGGATGGCACTCGGGTTCCGTTTTTCCTCACGTGGAAGAAAGGATCGGCGCTCGACGGCAGCCATCCGACGATGCTGTACGGGTATGGAGGCTTCTCCATCAGCATGCTTCCTTCTTATCGCGTGGACGTTCCCGCGTGGTTGGAGCGGGGCGGAATCTGGGTGACCGCGAACATGCGCGGCGGAGCGGAATATGGGGAAGCGTGGCACAAGGCTGGCAACCTCGGCAAAAAGCAAAACGTATTCGACGATTTCATCGCCGTCGCCGAACAACTGGTGAAGGACAAGTACACATCGCCCAAGCACCTCGGCATCATGGGCGGCTCGAACGGCGGTCTGCTGGTGGGCGCGACAGAGGAGCAGCGGCCCGACCTGTTCGCGGTTGCCTTGCCTGCGGTCGGCGTTATGGACATGCTGCGCTTCGACAAGTTCACTGGTGGCAGAGCGTGGGTGACGGAGTATGGAACGTCGTCGAACAAAGAGGATTTCGAAAACCTGATCAAGTATTCGCCGCTTCAAAACGTGAAG